>JBATIA010000212.1:0-4963 GCA_049667415.1 Ignavibacteriaceae bacterium | reverse complement strand
ATCCAGTAACCTTCAGGGGTAGTGCTCTGGAAGAAAGTAATTTTTAAGAATCTGATTAACAAAGCAAATCCTGCTGCTTTGCTTGCGACCGAAAGGTAAGCTGTAATTGGAATTGGTGCGCCTTCGTCAACATCGGGAGTCCAGAAATGGAACGGCGCAACAGAAATTTTGAATCCAATTCCACCTAAAACCATAATTCCGGCAAAGATAAAAGTAAATCCTCCAGCCTGAGCTTGCTGCAATAGTTGATTCATTTCGTAAAGATTTGTTGTGCCGGTTAAGCCGTAAAGTATTGAAATACCAAATAGCATTATCCCTGACGCGACACCACCATAAATTACATATTTAAGTGAAGCTTCAGAACTTCTTTCAACTGTCTTTAGAAATCCTGCAAGTATGTAAGATGACAGGGAAAGCAGTTCAATTGAAAGATAAATCAGTATCAAATCCGTAGCGGAGGAGATCAGGAACATTCCGAGTATCATTCCCATAATCAGCGTATAGTATTCACCCAAACGATCTTTGGATTTAGCAACTTCATCTGAAGAAACTGAAAACAAGATCACAAAAATGGAAGCCAGAATTACAATCATTTTAAAGAATGCGGCAAAAGGATCAGCAGCAATTAAACCAGCTCCGCTTTTAGAATTTTCAAAAGCAAAAGCATTCATCCCGAATTGTTCAATAACAAAATAGGATGTAACCAGTAATCCAATTATTGAAATGAAAGGAAGAAGGTTTTTTCGTTTATCGAATATCAAATCAAAAAGAACAATAACAACCAGGAGGATTGAGATTGCTATCTCTGGTTTAATATACTGAAGACTGGATGTTAAATATTCTGGCAAAGCCATAGATACCTAAAAATTCACTTTTTAATTAATCTTTCTTTATAAACCACTAATTGAACTGAAAAAGATTTGAGAATCCTGCATAAACTTAACCATCGAATTAACTGAAGCATTCATTACATCAAGCATAGCAGAAGGATAAACACCTAAGAAAATAATTATTAAAGTTAACGGGATGAACATTGCGTATTCTCTTCCATCAAGATCTTTAAGCTGCATCCACTTCTCTTTTAATGTGCCGAGATAAACTCTCTGCATTGTCCAGAGCATATAGCCTGCACCTAAAAGAATTCCAAGTGTTGATATAACGGTTATAACCCGGATTACATCATAACTGAACGCACCGAGGAATACAAAAATTTCAGAAATGAATCCACTTAAACCGGGGAGACCAATAGCAGCAAAGAAAGCAACCGTAACGAAGCCAGTATAAATTGGCATTTGAGTTGCCATTCCACCAAAGTCATCAAGGTTTCTTGTGTGAGTTCTGTCGTAAAGTACACCAACAATTAAGAAGAGCATTGCTGTAATAGTTCCGTGATTGAACATTTGGAGTATAGCTCCGGAAATTCCCATAGTACTTAATGATGCCATTCCCAATAGACAATAACCCATATGCGAAATTGAAGAGTAAGCAATCAGCTTTTTGAAATCTCTCTGAGCCATTGCTGCCAGAGCACCGTAAATAATATTTATCATTCCGAATAATCCGATATACCAGGCAAGCTGCTGAGTTAATTCCGGGAAGATAGGATAATTGAATCTGAGTATTCCATAGGTTCCCATTTTTAACAATACGCCAGCAAGAATTACGCTGATTGGTGTTGGAGCTTCGACGTGAGCATCAGGTAACCACGTGTGGAAAGGGAACATAGGTATTTTGATTGCGAACCCTGCAAACAATCCCACATAAGCTATAAACCGCCAGTTATTTGGATTGAGTGGAGAAAGAACTCCATCAGTTGTATAGTTAGCAGTATTCATCATCTCGAGGATGTTGAATGTGAACACTTTACTTCCATCTGCCAGAGTTTCAGTTGTGCTGAAATAAAGTCCAATCATCACTAAAAGAATAAAGATACTTCCAAACAATGTGTAGAGGAAGAACTTGATAGCTGCGTATTCTCGTCTTGGACCGCCCCAGATTCCAATAAGAAAATACATTGGCAGAAGCATAATTTCCCAAAAGATAAAGAATAGGAAGAAATCCAATCCAACAAACACACCCATCATTCCTGTATCGAGTAAAAGGAATAAAGCAAAATATCCTTTTAATTGTTTGTCGATTGTCCACGAAGAAAGTGTTGCAATAAAAGTGACAATTGCAGTAAGAAGAACGAGTGGTGTGCTTAAACCATCTACGCCAAGAAAATAATCAATCTTAATTGTCCCGATCCAGGGAAAATCCGAAATTTCAATCCATCTGAATTTTTCAACAAACTGAAACGAGCTTGCTTCATTTATTCCGCCGGCAGAATAATTGTAATTGCTCATTAATACTGCAGCAAGTATAACCTGTATTCCCGTTGCAAGAAGAGCAGTATACTTGATTGCACTGATATTCTCCTTTTTAAGGAAGAGAATTATCACCATCCCGATTACCGGAATGAAAGTAAGAAATGTTAATATTGGAAAATTCATTTATCTACCTAATGTTTTCAAAACTTAAAATTATTTAAATATGAATAATAAAATCACGATTGAAAATATTACCATAATGATATATGTCTGTACTTTACCTGTCTGAAATTTTCTAAAAAATATTCCGATAATTCCACTTAGGGTGGCCATAAAGTTCACAAGGCCATCAACTACAATATTGTCAAAATGTCCAATGAATGTTGACACAGCTTTTGTAACTGTAGCACTTCCGTCAACAATTCCATCAATTATAACACGATCAATCCATGCAATAATATTGCTTAATGCAAGTGTGCCGGCAACGAAAGTTTTATCGTAAAGCTCATCGAAGTACCACTTGTTTAATGAGAAAGTGTATAACGGTTTAAATCTTTCAGCAAGTTTATCTGCACTAATCTTTTTCCATTGGTACATTGTAAATGCAAGTAGTATTCCACTTATAGCCATTAGTAAGGAAAGTATAACAGCAGTCCCATGCACATGATGTAAAGCTTCAGCGTAAGTCTCTGAATACATAATCATGTGCTCACCTGGAGCTTCTGATAAGACTGATTCATCAGTCTTCATAAAATCCCACCGCACATTTTCGGGAGTGTGAAGCACAGGCGTTTTTATCCATTTAGTATAAAACCATCCATCGTCAGGACTCATTGGATTAGGTGTATACCAGAAGAAGAAGGATAGTACTGACAAAACTACGAGTGGCATAACCATGACAAAACTTGATTCGTGAGCGTGCTCATATTTTTCTTTATTCCGAGGCTCACCGTGGAAAGTGATTATTACAAGCCGGAACATATAAAATGCAGTCATCATCGCAACAAGGAAACCAACGAACGGGAAAAACCAGTGTCCCGTTAGTGAAGCAAATGCAAATGATCCTGATAGTATACCATCCTTGCTTAAAAATCCTGATGTAAGAGGTATTCCTGAAATAGCAATTGAAGAAATTAAAAATGTTGCATAAGTAAGCGGCATTTTCTTTCTGAGTCCGCCCATATTTCTGATATCCTGTTCGTGGTGCATTGAATGAATGACTGAACCTGAACCAAGAAACAAACATGCTTTAAAGAATGCGTGAGTTATCAAGTGGAAGAATGCAAACTTGTATGCCCCAACACCAAGAGCCATAACCATATAACCCAATTGGGAAATCGTAGAGTACGCAAGAACTCTTTTAATATCGTTTTGAGTTAAAGCTATTGTAGCCGGTATGAAAGCTGAAAGAGCCCCTATCGTTGCTATTATCAGCATTGCATCAGCAGTTAAGATGCCGAAAACTCTCACAACAAGATAAACACCAGCCGCAACCATTGTAGCTGCGTGGATTAATGCGCTAACGGGAGTTGGACCTTCCATTGCATCGGGTAGCCAAACGTGTAGAGGGAACTGAGCAGATTTTCCAATGGCACCACAAAATATTAAAACTCCGGTAACTGTTAACCAGAATTCACTATTGAATGGGAGATGTCCTTTTGAAATTTCATTGAATATTTCTGGGAATGAGAATGTATTATATGTAATAAATAACATCAGCAAACCGGCTAGCATTCCAAGGTCACCAATACGGTTTACAATAAAAGCTTTTTTGCCTGCATCTGATGCAGATTTCTTTTCATACCAGAATCCGATTAAGAGATAGGAAGAAATCCCAACCAATTCCCAGAAAATGTACATCATCAGCATATTATGAGTAAGTACGATTCCTGACATCGAAAATGTAAACAATCCTAAGTAAGCAAAATATCTGTTGTATCGAATATCGCCTTTCATATAATCAATTGAGAAGAAGTGAACGAGGAAACTGATAATGAATACAACAACAATCATCAGTGCACTTATATCATCTATTAGCATACCAAGGTAAATGTTGATCTCTCCAATAACTGGAACACTGCCCATATCAATCCATTTAAACTCTGCGGTTATACTAGCATCACTAAATGATGTCAATTTACCTATTAGCAAAACTATAGATAGAGCAAGACCAACAAATAATACGAAATTCTCAAATAAAAAGATTTTAGGAATCTTCTTACCTAAAAGAAGAGTGACAATAAAACCGAGAAGCGGTAAAAAGAGTACGATAACTGAAATATTTATTAAGAATGATTCAGACATATTTTTCTTTTTATTTTTTTGTAGCCTCGGACTTTATGTCCGAGCCTCATCGCAGACATAAAGTCTGCGACTACATTAATCTCTTAACTCGTCGATCTCATCGACATTTACATTTACAAAAGTTTTATACACATTAAGCACAATAGCAAGCGCAACTGCAGCTTCCGCAGCTGCGAGAACAATAACAAAAAGTGCAAACAACTGACCTTCCAGGCCAAAATTTCCAAACCGTGAAAATGCTATAAAGTTTATGTTGGAAGCATTGAGAATTAATTCAATTCCCATTAAAACCATTATGGCATTTTTCCTGGTAACAATACCGTAAATTCCTAGACAGAATAAAAGTGTAC
>JBATIA010000211.1:0-2673 GCA_049667415.1 Ignavibacteriaceae bacterium | reverse complement strand
ACACCGAATCCAACAACCGGAGATAGTTCACCCTCTCCAAGATAAATATCTATTGATGGATTTCCTTTTATTGGACATGGTAGAAGGATTGCGACTATGTAATCTTCTTTAGTGTGAAGTTTTGTGTAATCTAACCACTCAGGATGTCTGTCAATAATTTCTTCAAATAAAACAACATCAAATCCGTGAAGAATATTCTTATCTAAAATAGCTCGAACAGGTTTCCTTTTTAATTTTGCAACTTCTGGAAGAAGATCTAAGGTATTAAATATTGCATCTTCAAATCTATTACTAATTTTTTTTGCCTCAACACAAATCTGGCTATCATCGTTTCTCGGGATTCTAATAAGAAATTTAATAGCTGCATCTTTTGCATCTTTAGCATGAATAGTTTCTACAAAATTTAAATTATCTGAGTAATAGACTATAAATTTCATTATTTAGTTTCCCGATATCCAAATAATAAAATAATAAGTATTAATAGCTCAAGTGTTCCGTTCTTCTAATTATCTCTTCCTGCAGTTCAGGAGTGAGGTCAACAAAGTAATCGCTGTAGCCGGCAACACGGACAATCAAATCCCTGTAATTTTCAGGATGTTTTTGTGCTTCTCGTAAAGTTTCTGCATCAACAACATTAAACTGAATGTGATGACCTTCCATTTTAAAATAAGCTCTTATTAGAGAAACTATTTTAGGAATTGAATCTTCGCCTTCGAAAATTTGTGGTGAGAATTTTTGGTTAAGCAGAGTTCCACCTGTTCTCAAATGGTCAATCTTTGCAGCAGATTTCAAGACTGCTGTTGGTCCGTTAACATCAGCACCCTGAACGGGAGAAATACCTTCAGACAGAGGAACCTCTGCAAGTCTTCCATCAGGAGTTGCACCGGTAACACTTCCAAAATAAACGTGGCTTGTAGTCGGAAGTAAGTTTATGCGGAAATGTCCACCTTTAGTGTTTGGTCTTCCATCTATTGCTGAAAAATAAATCTCGAAAACAGATTTCAGAACTTCATCAGCATAATCGTTATCGTTACCGTATTTGGGAGTTTCATTTAATAATAAATCTCTGATATTTTCAAATCCTTCAAAGTTCTTATTCAAAGCATTTAAGAATTCTTCCATCGAGAATTTCTTTTTATCGAAGACATTGTACTTTAGTGATGTAAGTGAATCAGTTGTTGTTCCAATTCCTACACCCTGAATATAAGAAGTGTTATACCTTGCACCGCCATCGTTGTAGTCCTTTCCTTTGGCAATACAGTCGTCAATCAGCAAAGACATAAATGGGGCAGGGAGGTATTCGGCATAAAGCCTTTCAATAATAACATTGCCTTTTATTTTGATATCAACAAAATGATTAATCTGTTTTTTATATGCCTCAATCAATTCATCAAACGTTTGAAAAGATTTTGGATCTCCGGTTTGAACACCAATCTGTTTACCTGTTTGCCGATCAATTCCATTATTCAGAGTAATCTCAAGAATTTTTGTAAGATTGAAATATCCTGTTAGTATATAACTTTCTTTCCCGAATGCACCGGTTTCAACACAACCGCTGGCACCACCATTCCTGGCATCTACAACTGATTTGCCCTGTCTCTGCATTTCCTGAATTATTGAATCAGTGTTAAATAGTGATGGCTGTCCGTAGCCGGTTTTAATAATCTCAAGTGCTCGTGCAACTAAATCATTCGGATTCTTCTTACTTATCTGCACCATTGAACTTGGCTGCAACAAACGCATTTCCTCGATCACATCAAGAATTAAGTAAGTGAGTTCGTTTACCGCATCTTCACCCTCTTCGTTAATACCCCCAACATTTATAAGGCAAAAATCTGTGTATGTATTACTCTCTTTAGAAGTAACTCCAACTTTTGGTGGTGCAGGCTGATTGTTGAACTTAACCCAAAATGCCTGAAGAAGAATTTTTGCTCCTTCTTTATCCAACAAACCTGATTCAATATCTCTTTTGAAAAATGGATAAAGGTGCTGGTCAAGTCTGCCTGGATTGAAGGAATCCCACGTATTCAATTCAGTTATTACCCCCAAATGGACGAACCAGTAATACTGAAGAGCTTCCCAGAACGATTTAGGTGCATTTAATGGAACTCGCTCACAAATACCAGCCATCGTTTCCAGCTCATCCTTCCTCGTTTGATTATTCTCCTGCTGAGCCATTTCTATTAATTTATCACTATATCTTTTAGCAAAGGCTATCAAAGCATTTGATGCGATCTCCATCGCTTTAAGTTCTTCGCGTTTATTAAATGCGTCTGGATCGTTGTAAAAGTCCAGTGAATTTATAGAGTCTTTTATTTTCTCTTTGAAGTCATTCATTCCCATGCGGTAAATTTTATCATCAAGCACAGTATGCCCGGGCGCACGTTGCTCCATAAACTCGGTAAACACGCCAGCGTAATATGCTTCTTTCCATTGGTCATCCATTTCATTTAAAATTCTATCTCTAATCGATCTTCCACTCCATAATGGAATTATCTTTTCAGCCTGAAATTTTTTGGTCTCTTCATCAACTTTAAATGAAATCTTTTCACGGTTGTTGAGTATTGAAAAATCTTCCAGACTGTGAGTGCAGAGTTCAGGATAGGTGGGTGTGGCTTTTGGTGAGGGTCCTCTTTCTCCAACAATCAATTCATTCTCGCCTAAGTACAACTC
>JBATIA010000210.1:0-1923 GCA_049667415.1 Ignavibacteriaceae bacterium | reverse complement strand
TTCAAGCTTTTTTTTCCTTTCCTCAGTAAGGAAATATTGCTTTAAATCTTTATACTCTGCTTTGAATTCTTCTTTGATTTTTGTTTGACTGAAGTCGCTTCGGATGGTCCTTGATATTCGAGGTTCTTTATAGTCCGACATATTGCTGGAATTCATTATGGTTCAAAAAGAAATTTACAGTCCAATAGTAAGGTTATTAATAATTGAAATAAAGTGTTTTTGATTAAATAGTATATAATCGTGATGAAGGGGAAAAGCTACTGTTATTCACCTAGCCCAAATTGGGACATATGATGTTGAAAGTGTTTTTTATGAAATATGTCCCATTCTTCTTTAGTTAATTCTCCAAATACCGGGTGTGTTGTTTTGATGAGCGGGTTTTCAGTAAAAAATTTATCATACCTTGTTATAACTTTTTCAAACTCATCTATCGCAGAATTCAAGTCATGAAATTCCAGAGGTAGAAGATCGGGACCAATGGCAGGATTCATAAATTCTTTTGGCAATGATCTTTCACCTAAAAATAATCTTTTTAATACAGGAATTTTACTTTCTTCGGTATACACGTTTAACTCAATTTCGTTTATGCTTAACTGAACTGTTTTATATAAATGCTCAACCATCTGCTGAGGTGTCATTTTACCCCATAAGGGTTTCTGTTTTTCATGAAGGTTATCAAGTAGTTTTAGTCTTTCGCGCAATATCAAGTACTCTCCGGATTATTATTGATTTTACTTCAGTCCGAGGTTAGCATTTTTACTTAGCAATTTTACTGCCTCTGCTATTCTTTTATCTCTTGTTTCTTTTTTCTTAGCGATGTTTATCCACATGTAATAACGTTTTTTATGAGAAGGGGGAATTTTATCGAAGTTTCTTTTTGCCTTTGTATTCTTTTTTAACTCTGAAATAAAATCTTTTGGAATATCATAAGAGATTTCAACCCCTTTTAATTGTTTAGTCCACGATCCATTCTTTTTTGCAGCTTCAATTTTTGCCAATCCAAATTTAGTCATGCGTCCTTCATTAATAACTTTCTTTACGCGTCTTTTATTTAATTCGGACCACACACTTTTATCATTTCTTGGTGTAAACTTGCGGACGTATTTTTGTTCATCAATCTTTTTTACCAGACTATCAATCCATCCGAAACAAAGTGCTTCTTCCACCGAAACTTCATAATTAAGGGTTAGTATTCTGGTTTCTTTTTTATAAAAAACTAACCATACTCCCTTTGAATTCTTGTGGTTTTTTGACAACCATTTGCGCCATTCACCGGGCGTTTTAAGATAAAGTTGATTCATGATCAATATTTGTAAAATAGTGTTTGATCATTCACTCTTTATTTTACCTCCTCTTACTGTGGCCCCAATTACTAATCCTGCCCCGATTAAAACCAAGTTTTTTACAATGTATTGTCCTTCAAGGGTCAACCCGTATGGGAAGACAGTCCAGACCGTTGCAGGTAATATTATAAGTGGTAAAGCTGTACCGGGCATCTGAAGAAATAACAGAAGTATTGTGATACGCAGAAACTTTCCTGTAATCAAGCCTAATCCGATAAGTGATTCCCATGCAGCAAGTATTGGAATAAATATATCAGGATCAATAAAATAAACAGTATTTCTTACCAGTTCTTCAGCAGGACTTAGTCCTTTAAAAAACTTCAGCATACCAAACCAAAAAAAAACAATTCCCAAACTTATTCTTAAAATCAGTAAACCATAATTTGCCATCCATCCGGTGATTTTCTGATCAAGCCTCACAAAATATCTATCAATTATTTTTTCTTCAATTGTTCTCATTTTTAATTAGTTACCAATTATCTATTTATTATTTAATCTATTTTTATTTCAATCGACATATCAGGATTGTTAAATATAAATTTTGCTTTATCCCAGGAAGGGGGACCAAACCATCCGGATG
>JBATIA010000209.1:0-1980 GCA_049667415.1 Ignavibacteriaceae bacterium | reverse complement strand
ATACAGAACCGTTTTCAGTCACCTTTCAGAGATATTTGTAGCAGAAGGTGATAAAGTGAAGACTGGTTCAGTACTTGCGGTTGTTGATGAAGGATTAGATGGTTTCGTTTTACATTTTGAAATATGGAAAGCCAGAGATAAGCAAAACCCCGAACTTTGGCTTGCAAAAAAGTAATTCTCATTAGATGTATGATGCTGCTTGCAGAATCTTAAAGAGAATATCAAACCGTATAAAACTTTAATTAAGAATTTCTCATCGCTATCATTCCTTCAAATTACAAATTATTTATTCCCGCTTATTACTTTACCATATTTAGTACGGGTTCTGGGTCCGGAAAAGTATGGTCTGGTAAATTTTGCAATGGCGTTTGTTGCATATTTTATTACAATTTGTGATTATGGGTTCAATTTATTCGTAACAAGTGAAATTTTTAATGATCATATATCTGTTCTCTCAATTATTTAATAAAAATTATGAAAATAATATTTATTGGAAGATATAATAATTCAGAATTACTTTCTGGTCCTGAAAAAGTTGCCAAACGTCTCTTCGAACATATCTCAATCACCAATGCTGAAACAGAATTTGTTACGTACTTTTTTAAACAAGAAAAAAGAAGAAAGCTGAAAGATATTTTATTTGGTGAAATGATTATTAAGAATAATCCCGTAGTTAGAAAATTAGGAATAATAAAAATCATCAGTTATCTTTTTCTCTACAGACCCAGGATAATTCATATGATTACTTTTGAAAGGTTTTGTCTTCCTTTATTGGTATTTAAAAAAATTTTAAAAGCAAAATTCATTTATACTGTGCACGGTATATACATATATGAACGTCAAAATTATTATCACAAACAAAATCTTTTATCAAGGGTTGAGGATACACTTCTTGAAAAGCTACTATTCTGGAGATCAGATCGTTTAGTTTTCTTATCTCAACATTCAATTGATTTAGCTAAGAAATATTATAATCTTAAAAAGATGAAAATTATGCTGATCCCGAATGGAACTTCAATTTTAGATCTTCCAGCGAAAAAATCTTTTATTTTAAAGAATGGCATTAGGATAGTCTTTTATGATGGTTCTGAAAACTCTTTGAGAAGAGGATTGGAAATATTGATACCAATTATTGATGATAAATTTAAAACTAAAATAGAATTTACAGTGATTGGTAGCACTCGCTATGATTTAGGTGCAAAGTATTTGGATTTGAGGTTCAAGAATTATTTACCCGAGAAAGAGCTATTTGAGTATTTATCTTCAAATGACATATATATAGATTCGTTAAACTTTCAAAGTTTTCCATTATCAGTTCTGGAAGCAATGTCGCTTGGATTGATAATAATTACGTCGAATAAATCAGGGATATCATCATACATCTATCATGGAATAAATGGTTTTATTTTTAATATAGATTCTCCTGGAGAAATAAAAGAAATTATTGGCGAATTATGTGATAACAAATATAACTTAAACTCAATAAGCCTTAAGGCGATTGAAACCGCAAAAGATTTAAGCTGGGACAAAATATCGAAACAATATATAAGTATGTATCAAGAATTGATAAATTGAAAAAGATTTGCCACATAGTAAACTTAATAGATGGCAAAGCCGATGGTGTGTTTAATCACTTAATGATGATTTTTAGAAACTATGATAGAACACAATTTGAACACTTTATTATTTTTCAGGGTGGAGAATTTGTTGAAGATAAATTATCATCCATAAATATAAGATACTATGTCGTTGAATCACTGAAAAGTAAATTCTCTTTAAAATCCTTTAAAGAAATTAGATTAATAATCAAAGATGAAAATCCTGCAATCTTGCATACCCATCTTATAAAATCCTATATAATTGCCGGTATTATTAATGTAATATACAACAGAAGATTTATATTTAACTTTCATGGTTCATTTATACAAAATGACTACAATAATTGGATTGAAAAATTATTATACCTGATTGCTCATAGAC
>JBATIA010000208.1:0-2922 GCA_049667415.1 Ignavibacteriaceae bacterium | reverse complement strand
GATAAGCACTGTCATTTCCGGTGCACTCAATGTAAGAAGCTGTGCTTTGTCAATAAGCATTTCTTCTGCTGCCACAGTGTAAGCTGTTTTCTGGTAATTGCGGAAACCATCTGCTTCAGGTTCCAATACGCTAAATGATTCTACATCGGTCTGAGCTTGAGATGCATCCATTCGTCCCGGAGTGAATGGCACTTCAATCCTGTGTCCGGCTTCTTTGGCCGCTGCTTCAACTGCAGCACATCCGCCGAGAACAATCAGATCAGCCAGAGATATCTTTTTGCCGTCTTTCCGTTTGTTAAACTCTTTCTGAATGTTTTTAAATACCTTCAGAACTTTTTCAAGTTGTTTGGGTTGGTTTACTTCCCAATTCATTTGCGGTTCCAAGCGAATTCGTGCACCGTTCGCTCCGCCACGCATATCCGAACCACGGAAAGTTGATGCAGATGACCAAGCAGTGTAAACCAATTCTGCTATTGATAATCCTGAATCTAAAATTTTCTTTTTAAGACCATCGATATCTTTTTTATTGATAAGTTTGTGATTGACTGCGGGAATTGGATCCTGCCAGATTAAATTTTCTTTTGGAACTTCCGGTCCGAGGTAACGAGCTTTTGGTCCCATATCTCTGTGAGTAAGTTTAAACCAGGCTCTTGCAAACGCATCAGCAAAAGCTTTCGGATCTTTATGGAATCTTCTTGAGATAGGTTCATAAATCGGATCGAAGCGTAAAGACAAATCAGCAGTTGTCATCGTAGGCGGATGTTTTTTTGATGGATCGTGAGCATCCGGAATCATATGTTCAGGTTTAACATCTTTAGCTTGATATTGCCAGGCACCAGCAGGACTTTTAACTAGTTCCCATTCGTAACCAAAAAGCATATCGAAGTAACCCATATCCCATTTTGTTGGGTTTGGTTTCCATGCACCTTCTAAACCACTGGTTGTTGCGTGAGCACCTTTGCCTGTTCCAAATTTATTTATCCATCCTAAACCTTGCTCTTCGATAGGTGCAGCTTCCGGTTCAGGACCAACTAATTTTGGATCACCAGCACCGTGCATTTTACCAAACGTGTGTCCGCCGGCAGTCAGTGCAACAGTTTCTTCATCATTCATAGCCATACGTTTAAAAGTTTCGCGCACATCACGACCTGAAGCTACAGGATCAGGATTTCCGTTCGGACCTTCCGGATTAACATAGATAAGTCCCATCTGAACTGCGGCTAAAGGATTTTCAAGTTCGCGATCACCACTGTAACGCTTATCGCCCAGCCAGGTATCTTCCATTCCCCAATAAATATCTTCTTCGGGTTGATAGATGTCTTCGCGACCGCCGCCAAAGCCAAACGTCTTGAAGCCCATTGATTCCATTGCAGCATTACCGGCTAAGATCAAAAGATCAGCCCAGGAAATTTTATTTCCATATTTTTGTTTGATTGGCCAGAGCAGTCGTCGTGCTTTATCTAAGTTACCGTTGTCCGGCCAGCTATTAACGGGTGCAAAACGCTGGTTACCGGTTCCGCCGCCGCCGCGTCCATCGGCGGTTCGGTAAGTACCTGCGACGTGCCATGTCATACGAATAAACAAACCGCCGTAATGACCCCAGTCTGCAGGCCACCAATCCTGCGAGTTAGTCATCACCGAATACAAATCTTTCTTGAGCGCTTTGTAATCAAGTTTCTCAAATTCTTTTGCATAGTTAAATTTAGGACCCAATGGATTTGAAGCCGGATGGTGCTGGTGAAGTATCCCAAGGTTTAATTGGTTGGGCCACCAGTCCCGGTTCGATGTGCCACCACCAGCTCCGTGTGGTACAGGGCATTTATTATTTTCACTCATAAATTTTTCTCCTTTTTTTGTTGATAAAAATTAAACTTTTTTTGTATTGACCATTAACAAATGAATTGTAACTCCAATTGCTATTGCTAATAAAAGTAACCTTATATAAAATTCTTCAGTGAAAAAGTAAGCTGAACTCAGAATCATTATCCATAGAAAAGCTATGTTAAAAACTTTTGCTTGAATTGTTAAACCGGATTTATCCTGATAATTTCTAATATACATCCCGAGTATTTTATGGTTTCGAAGCCACTCATTTGCCTGGGGTGAGCTTTTTATAAAACAAGCTGATGCGAGTATGAGAAAGATTGTTGTAGGGAGAATTGGCAGGAAGATTCCAATGACACCTACTGCCACAAGTAGAACACCACTTATAAAATATAAGTAGCGATAAATTCCCTGGAGTTTTACACTCTCTGGTATTATCGTCGGCACTAATATTCTTTCTTTTAATTTTAGGATTGCTTTAGCAAATTTGCTGAATTTGAACTTATAAGTCAAAGTGATAATTTTGGAACGACTTTACTCACATTTCTTGGAGCAGCTTAAATAGAATAGGGAAGTCGGGTTTATATATTCCAATACTTTCATTAAAAAACACATTCTTATTGCTTTAAAAGAAGAAATTCTAATAGTTATCCTAAAGGATATTATACAAACAAAAAAGGATTGGTTAGTCACTGATATGTTTACAATTAAAAGAAAAATAAATTTCTACGACTGTGATCCGGCAGGTATTCTCTTCTACGCGAGATTATTTGAAATTAATCACTCTGTATATGAAGAGATGATCAACAGCTTCAAGCTAAAGGAAAATTATTGGTTTAACGATAAGTTTGTTGTGCCAATAGTTAAAACGGATGGGGCTTATTTCAAACCGCTTAAAGGGGGGGAGACAGTTACTATAAATCTGTCTGTTACTCTTCTTAAAGAAAATTCATTTGAGCTTACATATGAATGGAACGATAAAGCGGGTGAGCTTGCAGCAAAAGCACGAACGGTTCACGTTTTTGTAGATAAAAAGAGGTGGAAGAAGATCCCGATTTCTGAGGAGATTATAAAGGGTCTGGAATCACACCGCAGAGA
>JBATIA010000207.1:0-3751 GCA_049667415.1 Ignavibacteriaceae bacterium | reverse complement strand
CACTTATTCCTTTGGACAGTTGATAGTGGGTCTTGGAATCGCTTATGCAGCCACAAGTAAAGACGTTAATCCACCAGCAGGTGGTTCCACTGAAGGGTCGGCTAGTCAACTTGGTATTAATCTGGGTTTAATTTCTGATCTGGCAAGATCGTTAAAGCTCGATATTAGCGCATCACTTATTCTGCCAAGTGCGAGCTATAAACCCGATACATTAAATGAAACCAGTGCAAGCCAGACTATAATAACAGTTAACGGAAGAGCATTCTGGAACCTGAATAAAAATCTAAAACTCGTTCCAATTTTTCTTTTTACTACAGAAAGCGGAACAATAGATTCAGGCGGATCTTCAGCTGCATCAGTTGATATGCCGTCTTTTACAAGGTTAGATTTTGGTATGGGACTAAATTACCAGATTGGTGATTTCTTAATTGCCGGTGGTGCCATTTTCTCAACATCAAGCTTAACAGTTCAAGCAGTGAATAATGTTTCGCCCGAATTAAGTTTTAGCGATACAAGATTCCCAATCTGGAATATTGGCGTTGAATGGAATATGCTTGAATGGTTTGTAGGAAGACTAGGTTATGTAGCATATACTAGTTCTGAAAGCAATGAAGTTCCAAATACAGCAACTTCAAAAACCGAATTTGTCCAAACCTTATTTGGGCCTTCCCAAACGGGTGCAACCGTTGGTGTAGGATTTAGATTCGGAGATTTCTCGCTTGATGCTACTGTTTATGAAGACGTTCTCAGACAAGGGTTCAATACTATCGGAGGCGGAGGACCTACATTTGCTTATCTTACTGCAAGTTACGCGATACCTTAGCAGATCATTATTGAAGGCATTCAATTTTGAATGCCTTCTTTTTTACCCTTATCTGATTTCTTCATTTCACTAATACTTTAATCTTGTTAAATTTCCTTTCAATAATAATCTTTTATCTTTATGATCGAATACATTGGTGTTGCTCATGTTCATTCACTGTTTTCTGACGGAACTGGCGAAGTTCCTGAAATAGTTAAGTTTGCTGAAGAATCAGACCTGGATTTTATTCTTCTCACCGATCACAATACATTAAGGGCTTTGCATGAAGGTTTTGAAAAGTGGTATGGCAAGACACTCTGCTTAGTAGGTTGTGAAATAAATGATAGGGAAAATAAAAATCACTACCTTGCTTTCGGAATTAATGAAGCCTACTCTACTCGATTATCTGCCAAAGACTATGTTAGAAAAGTGAAAGAGGCCGGTGGAATCGGATTTCTTGCTCATCCACATGAAAAAAGAAATCATATGAAAGAGCATCCGCCTTATCCATGGATAGATTGGAGTATTGAGGATTTTAATGGAATAGAGATTTGGAATCATATGTCCGAATGGATGGAGAATTTAACAGAACAAAACAAGTATAATTCTTTCCTGCATCCACTCCGATCAATAAATTCTCCACCTGAGGAAACCCTTAGCTTGTGGGATGAGCTGAATTTAAAACGCAAGGTTGTAGGCATCGGGGGAGTTGATGCACATGCGCATAAACAGAACCTCTTTGGTTTCTTTGAAGTAGAAATTTTTCCTTATAAAGTGCTGTTTAAATCTATTCATAATCATATTCTTGTGCCTTCCCCTTTAGTAAAAGGAAATAGTAAACAGAAGATATCAAAATCTAAAGAAACCATTTATGAAGCACTTGCTTATGGAAGATGCTTTGTTGCCAACGACTACCATGCGAATTCAAAAGGATTTCAATTCTTTGCCAAGTCTGGTAAGAAAAAATATCATATGGGTGACTATATTGATTTTTCTGAAAACATAGCTTTATCAGTATCCTTACCAGTTCCAAGCGCAGATATAAGATTTATATGCAATGGGAAAGAAATTGCTAAATTTCAGGCTGGTAAAGTAGAATTGGATGTAAAAAAAGAGGGTATTTACAGAGTAGAAGTCTACTACTTCAATAAGGCATGGATTTTTACCAATCATATCCGGATAGGTATCTAGTTTATGCTTATTTTATGTGTTTTTAACAGTTGATGCATTACCTGCGCCCATAGTTCAACTGGATAGAACGTCGGATTCCGGTTCCGAAGGTTGGAGGTTCAAGTCCTCCTGGGCGTACAAAATTAAAATGGAAGATTGTGAATAAAAGTGTTATTTTTGCAGGGTTTTTAATAAAATAATTGTCTAAACACAGGATATACTAATGTTACAGAAAAAGAAAAAACTTTCGAGAAAAGAGATTAAACAAGATAAATTAATTGATCTTTTACATAATACTGAGAAATACTTTGAAAAGTATAAAAATAAAATCTTTACATATGCTGCTGTTGTTGTTGTAGTTGCTGCTGCAGTTTATTTTTATATAAATCAAAAATCTGAAAACAACGAAAAAGCCGGATTAGAGCTTTCTCGTATAATGAGCTTGTACGATCAGGGTGCATATCTTGAAGCTATCGAGGGAAAACAGGGAAGTAATATAATTGGTCTTAAAAAGATTGTTGACGAGTATGATGGAACAGAGAACGGAGAAACGGCCAAAATTTATCTTGCTAATTGTTATTCCTATCTCGGAAATTATGATGAAGCTATTAAATATTATGAGGACTACAGTGGCAGTATAGATTATTTTAAAGCTGCTTCATTAGCAGGGCGAGCAGGATATTATGCTTCACAGCAGAACTATGAGAAGGCAGCTGATTTATATCTTGAAGCATCAAAGATATCGAATGTTAATTCTCAAAATCCTGATTACTTACTTAACGCAGGTATTTTTTATTTGAAAACCGGTAATAAAGAAGAAGCAAAAATTCTATTTAATAAAATAAAAGAAGATTATGTTACTTCTTTAGCTGTTCGGGAAGTTGATAAATATCTTGCTTTGGTTCAGTAAAAAATATTATCCGTACACATCAGCATTATTAATTTTCTTTAGTTAACTTAGTAGTACCGGATATCTCATTTCTCAAAAAATAAATATTGAAAAAATTCATATAACCGTAATATTAACAATTTAAAATGGCAGATACTTCAGATTTCAGAAACGGTTTAATAATAAAGTTCAAAAATGACTTATACAGCATTGTGGACTTTCAGCATGTAAAACCGGGTAAAGGTGGTGCTTTCGTCCGATCAACCTTGAAGAATTTAAAAAACGGAAGAGTTTTGGAAAACACATTCAGAGCCGGAGAGAAAGTTGAGACTGTTAGAGTTGAGAGGAGAAAATATCAATATCTCTATTCTGAGGGTGATATGCTGGTTTGTATGGATAATGAAACTTATGAACAGATTAATATTCCGAACGAATTGTTTAGTGATGGTCTGAAATTCTTGAAAGAAAGTGAAGAAGTTGAAATTTTGTTTAACGGCTCCGAAATTATTTCCGTTGAAATTCCAATATTTATAAATCTCCGTGTTGTCGAAACCGAACCGGGCTTTAGAGGAGATACTGCAACCGGAGCAATGAAACCAGCCAAGCTTGAAACTGGTGCACAAATAAACGTTCCCCTATTTATAAGTGAAGGAGATATTCTTAAAGTGGATACAAGAACAGGGGAATATTCAGAAAGAGTTAAATCTTAACAAGAGGCTACAAATGGATTTAGATCTTATTAAAAAGCTCGTAAAAATTGTTGATTCAAGTGGTGTAACTGATCTTGAAATCGAAGAAAGCGGATTAAAAATTAAGATAGCAAAAAAGATCAGAAACGCCCAAGTCGTAACGCAGGCACAAATTCCTGTAACGCCTACTCAGCCAATGGT
>JBATIA010000206.1:0-1500 GCA_049667415.1 Ignavibacteriaceae bacterium | reverse complement strand
CCGATTAATATATATACAGACACAGGTGATCCATTCTTTACATTTGCAAAGCTGGAAGCACAAAGAATAGTACCCCCTATCTATTTTACGGAGTTTATCAATAATAATTTAGATCAATTTTATACTAACCCGACTTTCTTCTCCCAACCCAGGAGAATTGAGATTGGGTTAGGTTATAACTTTTAATTTTAGGAAAAAGTAATTATGAAGAAACTATCAATCTTTATATTCTTCTTATTTGGGATTAGCCTGTTCGCGCAACGAAGCGATCCTACTCTTTTAACCATTGGTTATCATACTGGTAACAGAGCAGCCATTACATACTATAATGATGGGCAAATTGCCGGAATAAATACCGGTATTGATATCAGGGGTGAATGGCCACTTGGTTCAGGTGAAAATTATATCGGTGATTGTATACCGCTGATTGGAGTTGAGTTTGTTAATAATCGTAATAGTAATACCAATACACTCCAGTCGGTAGTAATTTCCAGGGGTCCCCGTAAAGGTCAGTTTGATGAAAAAAGCCCCGTTGACGGACACTTTTGGGGATGGAATCCTGTACCCGGGTTCAGAAATCCAAATGTAAAAGGTGTTGCTATGAGTCACCTTCCGGAAACCTGGCCAGTTGAGGGCTGGAATGACCCAATTGCAAGATTCTGGAAAGATGAAAATGGTAATACAGAATGGTTTGGGTTCTTCGGAAGAGGAATTCAAAATGCTGACCAGGAGTCGTTCTTTGAAGCTGATGATCAGTGGGATGATGAATTTAATGGAAACTTTAAACCAGATAGCACCGACCTGACAAGAAATGGAATGGCGCTCCGGATGAGGCAGAGAGGTTTTCAGTGGTCAAGCTTCCTTGCTGAAGATGCAATTTTCTGGTTGTATGAAATAAATAATGATGGGACCACAGCTTACAGAAAAGCTGACTTTGGAACCATAGTTGGCACACTTGCTGGCGGAGATGGAGATAGCCAGGATGACCTCGGCTTTTTTGATATAAAGGATTGGATCACCTATTCCTGGGATAGTGATGGTATTGGAAATAAAGGTCAAAAAGTAGGTTATGTTGGATATGCATTCCTTGAGTCACCTGGAAATCCGTTTGACGGAATTGATAATGACGACGATTCTAAATCCTCTTCTCCGAGATTTGTTGAATCTGATTTTGATGCAGTTGTTTATAATACCGGTGACAAGGTAGTACTAATTAATGAAACCACCAATTCCCAGGGTCTGAGAGTTTATGAACGAATTCTTCACACAGTCGGTTCAACAACTGATACTGTGTTTTCTTTAGGGGTACATTTCATTATTGAACCTGGTGTAACTTCCTTCAGAGAAGGAAACGCTACCTCGCAAATTATAAATGGAAGGCGGGTTTGGATTCCCGATCCGACAGCAAATGATGCAATTGATAATGACCTGGATGGTTTAGTTGATGAGAACGAAGCAACCCACTTTCAAACAAGAGTGAACAGAGAACCTCCATTACCC
>JBATIA010000205.1:0-4290 GCA_049667415.1 Ignavibacteriaceae bacterium | reverse complement strand
CAGGCAGTTCCAAATGACAGTCTGGTTTCGCAGCAATGGGCACTTCAGAAAATACAGGCATTTGATGCCTGGAATAAAACTGAAGGAAATGATTCCGTTCTGATTGGAATGATCGATACAGGTATTGATTATTTCCATCCTGATCTTCAAAATAAAATCTGGCAAAATCCCGGTGAGACAGGTAATGGAAAAGAATCAAACGGAATTGACGATGACAATAATGGATTTATTGATGACTACCGCGGATGGGATTTTACCGACCGCGTTGGTTTTCCTTTTGATTCATCAGGCGGTGATTATCTCGATTGGGATAACGATCCTTTTGATGAACAGGGACACGGCACTTATATTTCCGGAATTGCAGGAGCGCAAACAAACAATATAACCGGTATTGCTGGAGCAGCGCCAAATATAAAATTAGTGAACCTAAGAGCATTCGATCCGGCAGGATACGGTGAGGAAGATGATGTTGCAGCAGCAATTCTGTATGCAGTGCAAATGGGTGTCCAGGTTTTAAATATGAGTTTTGGTGACAATGCATTTTCACTCGTTCTTAAGGATGTTATCCAATATGCATACTCACAGAATTTAGTTTTGGTTGGAAGTGCAGGAAACTCCGGTTCACCAGATCCACATTATCCCTCAGGTTACTCAGAAGTTATTTGTGTAGGCAATTCTACCCGCGAGGATTTTGTAGCGGCTAATTCAAATTACGGATCTACTATAGATTTGGTTGCACCTGGAACACAAATTATTACCACTGCAAGGAATAATAATTATGCTTCAATCAATGGAACATCTGCTGCAACACCACACGTTGTTGCGACTGCAGCACTCATTTTATCGTTAGGTAACTTTACCAATGAAGAAGTTAAACAAATCCTAAAAACAACAACGGACGATATTGATGAGCCTGGATGGGATTTGCGAAGTGGTGCAGGTAGATTAAATATGTTCCGCGCCGTAACAGTAACCGCCCCCTCGGCAATAAAATTCAATCATCCTAAACAAGATTTTGCAACGCTTGAAGATGAACTTATAATAAATGCAACTGTTCTTTCTCCATTTTTTTCTACGTTTAGTCTTTTTTACGGATACGGATTGAATCCTGTTAATTGGAATTCGTTGATAGAGCAGGGAAGTAATCAATTTTCCAAACAGAATATATATACTTTAAATCTATCAACATTGCCAGACAGTGTATACTGTTTGAGACTTGTAGTACAGTTAACAAATGGAAGGACATTAGAAGAAAGAGTTAATTTTTATATAAGCAGAACTCCTCCAATTGCAGAATTAATTTCAGTCGGTTCCGCCTTTTATGGAGATAAAACTACTATACTTGCCGCAATGTTCACCGATGAGCCAACTGTAACAAGGATGTTTTACAGGAGGCTGGGTGATATTGAATTTAATTATGTAACTCTAGACGGGTTTACAATAAATAATCAATTTGTTAAGTATTTACATTATGGTTTTATTCCAAAGCAGCTAGTTGAGCAAAATTCAGCTTACGAAGTTTATTTTGAAGCGGAAAATCTTGTTGGATTAAAAACAACATTAAATAATAACGGACAGAATTATCTTTTTACTACAAATTATGAAGCAGAGTATGCTGCAGAAATACCACTTTCATATTCATTGCCACCGGGAAATATTTATCAGGATGCACTGAATATTACTTCAGACAATTTTGTAGATGTTTATCTGCGCACATTCGAAAATTCCAGGGTATCAAGTCTTTTCAATTTTAATAACGATAATTTTGAACTTGTCGACTCTCTACAAGATAGAATTGTTAGAGACTTTGGAGATTTTAATAATAATGGTCTGAAGGATCTTTTAACATATTTTGTACGTGATGGTTTTATTTATGAGCAGCAGGCTCCTAACTCATCTTCTTTTACTCAGAAATATTCTGATGAAACTGAAACTTTTTGGCCCATAATGGCTAGAGATATTGATGGAGATGGTATTACAGAAATTGTTGTTGTCAGTAGCGATACCTCTGTAAATGTATGGGAAGTGAATAATGATTTAACACTTTCAAATCCAATAACTCTGGTTAATTACACCGAGCCACTTTTTTATGGGTTTAATATTCTTGATTCCCCCAATGGAGTAATTGCAGATTTAAATGCGGATGGGATGAATGA
Organism: Ignavibacteriaceae bacterium; assembly: GCA_049667415.1. GTDB lineage: Bacteria > Bacteroidota > Ignavibacteria > Ignavibacteriales > Ignavibacteriaceae > IGN2. Next base: position 2,134 of record JBATIA010000205.1, on the reverse strand, counting down.
AATGTGGTTTGTTGATGTTGATGGAGATATTTTTAGCTATAATATACTTGGACCAAATAATTACCAGGAGGGAAGGGATACTTCAACACTATTTATAGGATCAGCTGCATATCTTGCTGTCGGTGACTACAATGGTGATTCTGTCGACGAGCTAGCTGTCCTTATTCATTCGATAGGTCCAATTGATGTAGCTCCTTTTTTCCGACTGCTTGTGTTTAATTTGATTGGCAACAATTTTAATTTCCTCTATGATCAGGCGTTTGTTGATGCTTCAACAGAATTTAGCTCCTCTTTCCAAAGATCTGAAAACAGTATTCGTTTTTCTGACCTTGATGCTGACGGAACAGACGAACTGGTAGTATTCATGTTTCCGTATTCTTTTATCTTTAAAGATGAAGCTGGTATTGACAAAATTATTTCGTATAAAGAAAATATTAATTCCAATTCAATATTTATAGGGGATATGAATAACAATAATGTTCCGGAAGTTGCTTTTCCGACTGACCAGGGAATAAACTTTTTTGAGTTTACTGTTTCAAGTAAAGCGAGTACTCCATTTAATGTCAGTGGATTCAGCATTGATTCTAGCAGCATCTTCTTATCCTGGCAGGGAAATGTTGACCAATACTATATATATCGAGGTCTTTCATCTGACAATTTGATATTAACGGATTCTGTACTTGCCATCAATGAATATGTGGACTTTAATCTGGTTAAGAACACGAATTATTATTATGCTATCCAGTCTTTCGATTTGTCTAAAGAAGATCCTTATTCAAATCTTTCACGTATTGTTGAGATATATTGCCACACTCCGGGGAAAGTTGACACGGCGATTAGCAGAAGTAGAAATACAATTATAGTCAGGTTCACTGAAAAGATGAGCAATACAATAGAAAATTTGCAAGCATTTAAGCTAAATAATTCAGTCTTTCCAAATTCAATTTCCCCTGCAAGTCAGTTTTCTTATTTGTTGACATTCAGAGAGGAGATTCCGGTAGGTCAAAATGAGTTGTTGGTTGACGGTTTGCGGGATCTTTACGGATCTGCAATTCAAATTGATACCATTACTTTTAATATGGATTCTGTAATCGTCCAACCTGAATTATTCATCTCTTCATTTGAAATAATTGATGCATATAATATAAGAGTTGTATTTAATCTGGATGTGAATGAACAAACTGCTATAGATGTTAACAACTACTCTTTCGAACCGGATAATAAAGTTACTTCAGCAAAAGTTGATGCAAATGATAATAGAATTGTGAATATAAATTTAAAGGGACAGAAACCCGTTGGATCAATCGGTAGGGAATATGTAATGAGGGTTAAAAATCTTATATCCTCCGTTCCAACAGGAAGCATACCTATCAACGAAGGAGCTGGTAGTTATATCGTACTTTCAGATTTTGCTAAAGACCTCTCTGATGTTTATGTATATCCAAATCCAGTCCAACCCAGCAGCGGGGAAAGTCTTACTTTCGCAAACATTCCAAGATTTGCTCAAATAACTATCTGGACAATTGACGGAAGTAAAATCGGAGAGTTAGAAGAAACCGATGGTAACGGTGGCATAACTTATAATTTAAAAGATATGAATGGCAATGAACTTTCTTCAGGTATTTATTTTTATCGAATAGTAATGCTGGATGAATCAAACAACGAGAAAGAAGAAAAGTTAGGCAAATTTGCTGTGATAAGATAAGATGGATGTTAAAAAGATATTCAATGCTTCAAATTTTCTAAGTTTTATACGTTTGCTACTAATTATTCCAGCCTGGATTGCATTTAATAATTTTGATGTTACATTTTACCGTCATTCTGTTGCAGCCATAGGTATAATTGCAGCAATAACAGATATTATGGATGGATATCTTGCCCGGAAACTCAACCAGATAACTGAATTTGGGAAAATAATAGATCCTCTGGCGGATAAGGTTTTAATTGCCTTTGTGGTGATAAATTTATTCTTACTTCATGAAATCCCTGAATATTATTTTTATTTGATTGTTGGCAGGGATCTTTTAATACTTTTAGGTGGTATTATTGTATCTAAAAAAATTGGTAAAGTTTTACCATCAGATTATTTAGGGAAAGCGACTGTTCTGGCAGTATCATTTGTACTTTTAACTAT
>JBATIA010000204.1:0-3041 GCA_049667415.1 Ignavibacteriaceae bacterium | reverse complement strand
AAGCTGGTGCTTCAATCTTTGTCTTTTCAGATCGTATCCACGCACGCCAATTACAATTAAAATAATTGTTATTCCATAAAGTATATATGCCCACCAGGTAGACCACCATGGCGGGTGAATAATAATTTTAAGAGAAACTCCCGCTTCATTCCAGACTCCATCACTGTTAGAAGCTTTCACCCTGAACACATATTCACCAGGGTCTAAGTTTGTATAAGTTACATATCTTTTCGTTGCATCGGTTTTAGTCCAATCTTTCTCAAATCCCTTTAAAAAATAAGCATACATGTTCTTGGAAGGATTTTGATATTCGAGAGCTGCAAACTCAAATGAGATTATATTATCATCATGCTTTAATTCCAGAAGTTTGGTATTGGATATTGATTTCTCCAAAATAGTGCGATCCCATAAAGGATCATAACCAATTGATACCGGTTTATGAAGTAGTTCAAAGTCAGTGATCAACACCGGAGGTATATTTAAGTTTTGTGCAATGTTCTCCGGGGAAAATATATTTAATCCATTCGTCCCGCCAAAGTACATTCTTCCATCCCTGCCTTTATGGTAAGCCCAGGGATTAAATTCAAGACCTTGCAGCCCATCGGTTACATCGAAGTTTCTGATGCTTTTTGTTTTGGGATCAAACTGAGATATTCCTTTATAAGTACTAATCCATAAATTACCCTGCTTATCTTCAAGAATTCCACAAATCATATCACTTGGCAATCCATCATCTGTACTATAGCGTTCGAAGGATTTATTCACTCCGACAAATTTATTGAGACCACCTCCGCTTGTTCCAACCCAGAGTGTGCCGCCTTTATCAAAATGAATTACTGATACCGAGTTATGACTTAAGCTTGATGGAATTTGCGGATCATTTCTGTAATGCACGAATTTCTCCGTGCGAGGATTGAACATACTTAAACCACTTCCATTAGTTCCAATCCACAAATTATTATTAATATCTTCGGCAAAATCGAAGATCATATCAGAACCTATAGTATTCGGATTGTTGGGGTCAGATGGATAATGAATTACATTTGTAGAACCATCTGGCAGCTTATCAAAACCTCCCCCCTGAACACCAATCCAAAGATTACCTTTACTATCTAATAAAAGCTGAGAAATCCTATCACTAGAGATTGTAGATGGATCGTCCGGGTCGTGCTTATAGTGGATAAATTTATTTGTGCGCCTGTCAAATCTATTTAATCCGCCGCCATCAGTAGCTATCCATATATTTCCCCTACTGTCTTCACAAATTGAGTTAATAGTATTATTACTAATGCTATAAAGATTGTTTGGATTGTGAAGGTAATGAACAAACTTATTGCTTTTTTCACTCATTCTATTTAACCCGGTGATATCAGTTCCAACCCAAAGGTCTCCAAAACTGTCCTGGTAAATCGAATAGATGCTATTACCACTGAGGCTGTTGGGGTCATCGGTTTGATGCGAAAAGGTATTAAACTTTTTCGTACCAAACTTACAGTACTTATTTACTCCACCATTCCATGTACCAAACCATAGAATTCCTGACCTGTCTTCACAAATAGAAACAATCGTGTTATCATTCAATCCATTCGGAACATTAGTATTTGGAGGGTAACAAATGAATTCTTTTCTTTCCCTGTCTAAAATGCTCAAGCCTGCATCTTCAGAACCTACCCAAAATATTCCCCGGGAATCTTCATACAGAGTCCAGATTGAGTTTGAACAAGCTGAATTTATTGAGCTTTTTGAATAATGCATGAATTTATTAAGACTTTGATCAAACTTATCAAGGCCACCATCAGCGGTACCTATCCATAAAATGCCTGAACGGTCCTCGTATAAAGATAGAATCTGGTTACTGCCTATGCTTCCAGGATCAGCCGGATTATGTTTATACGATGAGAAAGACTCATTTTTCTTGTCAAATCTATTCAGTCCACCGGTTGCTGTTCCTATCCATAAAATTCCGTGCTGATCTTCATAAATAGAATGAATACTATTAGAACTCAAACTTGTAAGATCTTTAGAATCGTGTTTGTAGCAATAAAATTTTTCATGCTTTGGATCAAATTTGTTGATACCACTACCGGCTGTTCCAACCCAAATATTTCCATCCTTATCTGTACAAAGGGATACAATATCGTTGCTGCTTATGCTTGCAGGATCATTCTCATTGTGCAGGTATCTTGTAAATTTTTCTGTTCTTAGATTAAATTTGTTTAAGCCATTGTACCAGGTGCCAATCCATAAATTGCCTTCTTTGTCTTTAATCATAGTACGGATTTGATTTCCGCTGATACTATTACTATCTCCCTCGATAGTTCGATAAGTATCGAATCGATATCCATCATATCTGCATAAACCATCCCAGGTACCAAACCAGAGAAATCCCATATCATCCTGCATAATAGAAAATACACTATTCGAACCCAGACCATCCTGCGAGGTAAGGTGTGTGAATTTGATGTCCTGCTTTTGTGCAAATGAAATAGCACATAGCAGTAAAACAAAAGAGAATATTTTAATAATAACTCTCAAGATTATGAGTTCCTTGGATTACAATTACTATTAAAAATATAAAACCGTGTATGAAAATCTCTAACCAGCTCTTTCTATTTCCATCATACACCAAATTATTTATGTTGACGAACCAACAATTATTATTTTCGGTGGTGCATCACCTTGCTGTTTATCATCTACACAGTAAATAAAATATTCTTGCTCATCTCGCAGAAATAAATCTTTTAAAGTATAAGTGTTACTTGTCTCATTTGCACCAATAGTAAATCTCAATAAACTTGGTACACCTATAAAAAACCTATCAGCATTCCACATGGTAACAGTGAATTCACCATCGATTGCTTTCCATTCTAATGTTTTATTTTTTTGCACTAGCATAGCATACTGGTCCTTACTTACATAAAGCGTTGCTTCACTTTGTTTCAAATTAATTGTGTAATCAGCCATTTTATCCTCCTATAATTTTGTTTAGAAAAGATTGTTTTATTCCCCATTTAAACTTTGAATGGAATTTTTTGTAATTG
>JBATIA010000203.1:0-2872 GCA_049667415.1 Ignavibacteriaceae bacterium | reverse complement strand
TCATTAATAAGGGTACGTAGACCGTTCCTATATTTGAAAGAACTATAAAGATCAATCCAAGCAGAATCTTCTTCTTATATCGTGCGAAATATTTTTTGAGGTTATAAAGGTTCTTCAATTATTATTCTTACTCTTTACCTTTAATCTGAATCTAAATAAGGGCTTTAACAATAACGTTTGGATAAATAATTTTTTATGAATATGAAAGGCAAAATGACTATTTAATCTCACTAAAACCAGTGTATTTTTGTAACACCCCGGGTACTAATATCGTTCCTTCAGAAGTCTGATAAATTTCCAATAAAGAAACCATTAACCTGCTTGTTGCTAACCCGGAACCATTTAAAGTGTGAACAAACTCAGGTTTTTTACTTGCCTCTCGTTTGAAACGAATGTTTGCACGTCTTGCCTGGAAATCTTCGAAGTTACTGCAAGATGAAGCCTCGAGCCATTTTTGTTCAGCAGGAGACCAGGTTTCGATATCGTAACACTTAGATGCAGAGAAGCTAAGATCACCTGTGCAAAGCATGATTATACGGTAAGGAATTTTTAGCGCTTTAAGAATATCTTCGGCATCTCTAACAAGGTTTTCTAGTTCATTGTACGAAATCTCCGGTGCTACAATTTTTACCATTTCTACTTTATTGAACTGATGCACACGAAGAAATCCTTTAGATTCTTTACCATAAGAACCCGCCTCTCTTCTGAAACAAGCTGAGTAACCAACATAGTTGATTGGCAAATCTTTGTCAGCTAGCATCTCATCACGATGAAGATTTGTAATCGGAACTTCAGCTGTCGGGACAGGATACAATCCATCTTTTTCGATGCAGTACATATCATCTTCCATCTTTGGCAATTGTCCTGTTCCCTGCATTGAATCTTTGTTAACAAGGAAGGGAGGAAAAACCTCTTTATAATTATGGTTAGTCAAGTGATAATCCAGCATAAAGTTGATAAGTGCTCTTTCGAGTGTAGCGCCTTTTCCAATATAAACCGGAAAACCTGAACCGGATACTTTTGCACCTCTTTCAAAATCAAGTATATTTAATTTTTTTCCAAGTTCTATGTGGTCAAGTGCTTTGTCTTTTTTCTCAAATGAAAATCCTTCGGGATTCCATTTTCTTACTTCAATATTTTCTTCTGGAGTCTTACCAACAGGGACAGATGAATGAGGCAAATTGGGAACAAACATCATTAATTCATTAAATTCACCTTCGACATCACGCAACTTTGAATCCAGATCCGAAATACTATCAGATACTTTTTTCATCTCAGCAAAGATTTGAGTTGTGTCTTCACCGGCTTTTTTCATCTGCGGGATCATTGCGGAAACCTGGTTCTTTTTTGCTTTCAGTTCTTCAACTTCTGAAATTATCTTCCTTCTTTTCTCATCGAGTGAAAGAATTTCATCGATGCGATCTTTTTCGTTTTTGTTTTTTATTCCCTGCTTTACCAAGTCAGGGTTTTCGCGAATGTATTTTATGTCGAGCATTAAATTCCTCTTTTATTACCACTAAGACACTAAGATCTCTCAGTGGTTCTTAGTGCACTAAGTGTCTTCGTGGTGAATTCTATTTAACAACTATATTATAAATCTTATTCTTTACGTAAATCTCTTTTATAATTGATTTATCTGCTGTGTGTTTTATCACCTTATCTTCATTGAAGACCAACTTCTTCACAGCTTCCTGTTCGCTATTCAAAGGAACATCTATTGTTGCTCTAAGCTTCCCGTTTACCTGAACTGCTATGCTGACAGAATCTTCAATCAATGCTGATTCGTCGACTTCATACCAGAATGGTTCTTCAAATATTGATGGTTCATTACCAAGCAAATTCCAGCACTCCTCTCCGAGATGAGGGGCAAGTGGCGAAACCATAACAGCCAATCTCTGCAGAGCAAACAACTGAATTTCAATCGAACAACTTGAAATATCTTTGAAGTTATTTAGTAATTCCATCAACGCAGCAATTGCAGTGTTAAACCGGAAATGATTTATTTCTTCTCCGACTTTATGCAATGTCTGGTTTACTTTTCGGTAAAAAAACTTATCCGACTCTGAAAGTGAGTTCAAGTCATATTTTTCTTTTGCCGATGTTTGATTCTGCAAATCTTTATATTCATTGAACAGGTCATAAACACGATTCACAAAACGATCAGTACCCGAAATTCCCTTATCACTCCAGTCTCCGCCCATATCATAGGGGCCCATGAACATCAAATAAAGTCTGAATACATCGGAACCAAATTTTGATGTAAACATATCAGGATTAACAACATTGCCTTTGGACTTGGACATCTTTGCACCTGCATTCGTGATCGTTCCCTGGTGAACAAGAGTCTGGAAAGGCTCATCACCTTTTGCAATTCCAAGATCACGTAAAAATTTGTGGATGAATCTTGCATACAAAAGATGCATAGTTGCGTGCTCTGCACCTCCGACATACATATCAACCGGAACCCAGTTGTCGGTGATTGATTTATCAAAAATTCCTTCCGAAAAATTTGGATTCAGGAATCTGAAATAATACCATGATGAATCAACAAAAGTATCCATCGTATCAGGATCGCGTTTTGCGTTTTCGCCACATTTTGGGCATTTCACATTTATATATTTTTCATTTCGTGCAAGAGGTGATTCACCACCGAGCTTAAAATCAACATCGTACGGTAACTCAACAGGCAGTTCGTTTTCGCTAACCGGAACTTCACCACATTTTTCACAATGAATTATTGGGATTGGAGTTCCCCAATATCTCTGACGGGAGATTAGCCAATCTCTCAAACGATAATTGATTGTTGCTTTGCCAACCTTCTTTTCTTCAAGCCAATTGTTGATTTTCTTTTTCGCATCTTCAACATAAAGAC
>JBATIA010000202.1:0-3877 GCA_049667415.1 Ignavibacteriaceae bacterium | reverse complement strand
ATACAGAATACTAGCCGGACTAAAAAAAGCCCGGACTGAATTTGGTCAAAAGAAAATATATCCTTCACTTGCTACACTCATCAAACTAAACCGGGGACTGAATCAAATAAAAGATGAGAGAATGAATCTCAGGAAAAATTTTCCAAAACAGATTAAAGGATTTAATATTAAAGAACAAAAAGTAATTTATGAAACATCGAAGAATATTAAACTCAACGATAGTATTGAAAATATATTCGCATTAATTGATTGGGCATTACCCCACATTAACGAAGTAATTGATGAGGGAACTGTTTTATTTAATTTTGTGGAAGAGAACATGTTATTGGAGCAAGTTGGAATCCTGCCTATATATAAAGAAGAAGGATACTTTATGATTACAGATAATATTGCATTGGAGTTGCAGGTCCATCGTTATGAATGTTCAATATTTTCTTCCGGTGATGAAAAATTCAGAGCATTAAAAACTGAGTTTGTTAAAGCTGAAAAACAGGGAATAATAAAAAGATTACCGGAGACGATCAAACAAGAACTTATAAAAGAAAGAAGTGATTTACCAAATCCTGCGACTTATCTTTTAGATACAGAGCTGGATTTCCCCTTCATAGAAACGATTATGCCGGTTGCTAAAAGAAAGATGATATCACATATTGCTGCTTGATGGGATTAGACATTTTTTTCAACCAGGAACAATCTTATCATCCTAAATGTTGCAACTCATGCAGACTTTTGTCTCTAACGCCATCGCGCCTGCCCAATTTTTAAATGGCACCCTGCCGTACTTAACAAACGAACGCTTAGTTAGGGATAATTACTTAATATAGTAACCTGATACTCTCCAATTGCCATCATCGTCCAGCATGGGTGTGATCGTCTCAACTGCAGACTTCTTATTCTCAAACTTTGTTTTATATTGAATTACGACATACTCCCCGTCCGGTGCACCAGGGAGCGAAGTCATATATTTCTGCGAATCTAGTTTTCTTGAGATCACTTTGCCCAAAGGCTTTCTGACTGCTTGTACACTCTCTACCCATTTTACTTCACTGATGGCTGACTTAAATAATTCTGCTGCTTCCTCCCAACTCTCTGCATATTTTTCAGCGTCTACAAATTCCAGCCAGGATTGTGCTGACGCAATGGCTGATTTCTCAGCTTCAGAATTACTCTCTTGTGCGCATCCACAAATTGTAAAGAGAAAAATTCCTAATAAAATAAAAATGAAATTTCTCATTATTACCTCCTTTATTGTTATACCTTCTAGAATTAACCGCGTTGTCTTTAAGATTCCTTCGGTGAAGTGCTGGAAAGGAACAAAAACATTATTTATAATTAATAAGAATAACTCCAATTAAACTTAATACGATACCCACAATATTTATAATTGTTAAATCCTCTTTATACCACAGGACTCCAATTAATGCTAATGCGACTGTTGTGAATGAGCCTGTAATCAATTGTGTTGTACTTATTTTCCACCCAGTTCGGTAGGCATAAAGGAAACCCAATTCAACTATTATAATAGCTAAACCTAGAAAAACGATAGGTAATAATTTCTGATGATTAAAGAACGAAGCACCTTTTTTGAATTCACCTGTGAAAAACAATACTACAACACAGCTAACCAGCGCAATGAAATATGCCGATGAGATGGCAACTAATGCATTAGCATCTTTGGGAATGCTTTTCTGACTAACACTATATAATAAAACACCAACAATTATTAATGGAAGTGAAATGGTATGCCAATTCATAAAGTTTCTCTTTTGATTTTTCTATTAAACTAAATTACATTAAAATGAAATTACTTGGCCACCTCATTTGTAGCGTTCAGTTTTGTCCTTCCAAAGGAACACCCTTGGTTAAAGGTCTCCTTCGGAGAGGCACTTATTTGAATATGCACTGTCGGTAATCCTAACTTACCTGCCTCAATGCGGCTGAGCACCAGAGAAACTCGATCCACCTTGGCGAAACACCAGGGCAAGGAATATACACGTGATCGGTAGGGCAATTCCATAGCCGAGGATTCCGATTCGCTGAACGGCCATATTCCCTACGATCGGTCCAATACTACCAAGCAAGCACAGCACACCCGTAATAACGAGAGCCCAGCGTGCACGGACATGACGCCCGAATCCGCTGAACACGGGAGCCGCAAAAACAAGAGCCAATCCCAGGAAAACATCCCAGGCGAGGAGCTCCACTGCGTATAGGGTAGACGGCCATTCCAACACAGTGAAGTCCATCTGACGCCCTGCAGTAAGCGTCACGAAATGTACACCGCTCGTTAAGCCCGCCATAATAGTTCCAAACACCAGAGCGAGTACGCCAAACACCTTAGCTTCCGGGGTCGCAAGGCGGTATACTGCGGCCATTAAAATGACGACAAGCGGCGCGGAGATCAGGGTAATAGCCTCCATCACGGCCAGAGTTGGGTCAATGATCGGTGCGTCGAGACCGGATTGCACAATTCCGAATCCCACCACAACAGCGTAAGCCACTCCAACCAGAACAAGTCCTACTGAGGATAGAAAGCCCAATCGTTGTGTATTATCCATTATAAAGATTCCCTTATCCGGTGTATACTACCGTCTTTGCGGTTAAGCCGCTGCCCAAAACAATGCAGATTAAAACGACAAAGCCAAAGATTTAGCAAACTGCACTTATCTTTCCTCGCAAGTGCAGTTTGCAACAATATTATTTAATAGAACTACTTTGAACAACAAACTTGAAACGGAACAACCAACCAAAAAATTTAGGAAATGCCGAGTGCGAAAACGCTGTCGCCTTGAGCCACTTGTTATGCACAGATTTATTTTTCTTCCGATATTTTAATTCCAGTTACGATATAAGGACCATCAGAGCTTGGACCATAAGTAATAATAATTATCTTCCCTTCAACTGAATAATGACTGTCGTGAGTAGATAAAATATCCCCTTCGTTTTTCACAAAATAAGATTCTAGACGACCTTGCGGTACATAAGCATCTTGACCGACTTTTAATAAAAAACCAGCGACATTAACTTTTTTTACGTTCTTGAATACTAGTGTTTTTGGTTTCTCTGTAACTTCTTTGGTATCAATCTTTTTTACAAGGATTTCTTTAATTCTATATGGGCCAGGGTCAGCCGGTCTTGACATAAAAATATCAATTAATTTGTCTTCTGTCTTATAGTGATGAGTAACTAAAAGACTATTTGAATTGTTCGGATCTTTTATAACATCCTTTCCAATATGTTCTTCGTCAGTAAATATTTTCCTCCCATTTATAACTGCGAATAAATCATCTGCTAACATTCCAAGAGAAATGGTTTTGCCACCAACAATAACTGAATTGACACTTTCAAATTGATTTACATCTGGAACCTTTTCTTGTTTTAATACGGCTGAATTTGAGGATTCTTTGTCGATTGGCAATTCATTTTTTTGTTTGCAGCTAATAATTATTAAGAATACAATAACAAAAAAGAAATGTTTGGGAAGTTTGCTAATCATAAAATTTCCAATAAATATTTTATTATCCTTTGGTGCATAACTATTACTTATACCGAATTAGCAGTTTTGAATTTGGCTGATATTCACGAAATAAATTCTTATCTATCATCCATCGGTCCAAATGGAAGCTATAAATATTCTTAAGCAAAACTCTTCAGCACTTTATCAAGCGAATATTTCTCACCACCGTTTGTCTTATCACAAACCGCTTTAATCACACCCTGCAATCTGTCTTCAAGCGTGGGCTTTTGTACCTGGTAGAAAATGCCTGTGTAAATTGGTTTATCAGAGTATGCTTTTTCCATTGCAGCAAGCTTATCACCTCTCGGATGGTCTTCCGGTAATGGCTGCAGTATTGCTTTCAGTCCTTTTGCATCGAGA
>JBATIA010000201.1:0-3525 GCA_049667415.1 Ignavibacteriaceae bacterium | reverse complement strand
AGGCGAAGGTCTGCAAAACCTTTATTCGTCGGTTCGAATCCGACCGCCGCCTCCAGCTCAATTATATTCTTGCCATAAGAAATGCATTACGTTTATATTCTTCAAAGTGAAAAAGATAAAAAAAGGTATATTGGTTTTACTGCAAACCTTAAGAGAAGAATGGTTGAACACAATTCTGGTATCGTTTAATCCACTAAAAATAGGAGACCACTAAAACTAATTTACTGTGAAGAATTTGAAAGTAAAGATGAAGCTATGAATCGTGAGAAAGAAATTAAGACGAAGAAGGGAAAATTTCGGATTCCTCTTTGAAGGTCTGCAACCCCGAAATATTTATTTCGGGGCGAATCCGACCGCCGCCTCCAATCCAGCCATTTTTTCTACGACAAATTTCTGTCTGAAAATCATTAAATTAAATCAGTCAATCACCTAAGTTTTATGGAATATCTGGTTTCATCATTAATCGGTTACTTTTTAGGATCCTTTCCTTCTGCATATCTTTTAGTTAAAAAGTCAAGTGGAATTGATATTACAAAGGAAGGATCCGGAAATGTTGGTGCGTACAATTCCCTGGAAGTTACCAAATCTAAGTTCATAGGATTCTCAGTATTTTTAATTGATTTCTTAAAAGGCACAGTTAGTGTATTAATACCCATCCTATTATTTCCAGATGAATTTGTTTATCCGGCATTATCTTTATTATTTGCTGTTTTTAGCCATTGCTTTAATCCATGGCTACAATTAAAAGGAGGAAGAGGTCTTGCCACAGCTGCCGGAGGTGCGGCAGTAATGATTCCTTTTCTGTTGGTCGTTTGGTGTGTCCTCTGGGCAATATTTTATGTAATGAGAAAAAATATCAGTTTCGCTAATATTAGTTCCACAGTTTTATCTTTGTTTGTTGTGTTTGGAACTTCAAACATTGTAGTAAAGTATGCATATCCTCAACCGGAAAATATTTCTACTTTAATAGTGGTATGCAGTGCAGTTTTAATAATAATATTTATTCGGCATATTGATCCGCTAATGGAATTTATTTCAGAACAAAAAAATAATTGGACACTTAAAAAATGAATAGAAGAAAATTAATTTATCCAAGTATTGGTTTAATATTTATTCTGATTATAGCTGCCATCCTTTTTTCTAATAATTACAAAATTACCAGAATCTCAAAAAGTCCTGAAAACAATAGTAATGTAGTATTTGCACAGTTCCAGGATCAACAGGAAAAGAACAATGATGATATTTCAAAATCACGAAGAAATATCTTAACTGAAACTGTAAAGAATGTTAGCCCTGCCGTTGTTGGAATCAACGTTATCGAAATAAGGGAGTATAGAGATCCTTTCTCTTCTTTTTTTGATGACCCTTTCTTTCAGAGATTTTTTGGAAACAGAGGAACATATAACCAGCAAGTAAAAGGTTTAGGCTCAGGTTATATTATTTCTTCTGATGGATATATTGTAACAAATGATCATGTTGCTGGTAACGCAACAAAAATTACCATCACATTAACAGATGAGAGATCATTCGATGCTAAGATTATAGGCTCTGATCATGCAAGTGACATTTGCCTGCTTAAAATCGATGGTGATAATTTACCATTTGTTGAACTTGGAAATTCTGATGACATTATAATAGGTGAATGGGTTATTGCTTTAGGTAATCCATTTGGTCTTTTTGAATTAAACGATAAACCAACAGTTACAGTTGGAGTCGTAAGTGCTACTGGGATGAACCTCGATGCAATAAACGATCGTTACTATTTAAATATGATTCAGACAGATGCTTCGATAAATGGTGGAAACAGTGGTGGTCCATTAGTGAACAGTTTAGGTGAAGTTATTGGAATGAACACCCTTATTTTTACTGCAGGTAGTAACAGCGGAAGTATAGGATTGGGATTCGCAATTCCTATCAACAAAGTAAAAAGTATAATTGAAGAGTTAAAGGAAAAAGGTAATATTGATAGGAATTTTGAGATCGGAATGAGAATTCAGTCAATCGACGACGGAATTGCAAGATACTATCATTTACAAAGTACTAAAGGTGTAATTGTCACAAAAGTATATCCAAATACGCCTGCTGAACGAGGTGGGATCGAGGTGGGCGATATCATACTTGAAATTGAAGGATTCAGAATAAATAATGAAAATTCCATCTTTAGTGTCTTTCACGAGTTTAGGACAGGACAGACAATTAAGCTTAAACTTATCAGGGAAGAAAAAGAATTAACTAAACAAATGAAACTGGTAAAAGGATGATAGATCGATACACACTCCCGATAATGGGAAAAATTTGGGAAGATGAATTTAAATTTTCAACCTGGTTAAAGATTGAAATACTCGCCTGTGAAGCCCGCAAAGAAATGGGTGACATTTCAGAAGAAGATCTTAAATCAATTAAGGCTAAAGCCAAATTTGATGTTAAGAGAATTCTGGAAATTGAAGAAACTACTAAACACGATGTGATAGCTTTTCTTACTAATGTAGCTGAATATGTTGGCCCGGCTTCACGGCACATTCACTATGGTATGACATCTTCAGACATACTGGACACTACCCTCTCCTACCAGATGAAAACAGCAGGTGAACTGCTGTTAGAACAACTTATAGAATTAAAAGAGTCATTAAAGATACGTGCCATCGAACACAAGAATACTGTCTGTGTTGGTAGATCACACGGGATACATGCCGAACCGACAACGATGGGACTTAAATTTGCCCTATGGTTTGAAGAAACAAAAAGAAATATCAAAAGACTGCAAAATGCTATCGACACAATAAGTGTCGGACAAATATCCGGAGCTGTTGGAACTTTTGAGCATTTGTCTCCCAAAGTTGAAGAGTATGTCTGTAAAAAAATGAACCTACAACCAGCGAGTGTTTCTACGCAGGTAATTCAGAGAGACCGGCATGCTGAGTTTATGGTTACTCTAGCCGTAATAGGCTCAACGTTAGAAAAAATTGCAATTGAAATAAGACATCTTCAGAGAACGGAGGTCCTCGAAGCAGAAGAATTTTTTTCCAAAGGACAAAAAGGATCTTCAGCTATGCCGCACAAAAGAAATCCAGTAATAAGTGAAAGGATTACAGGTCTTGCCAGAATATTAAGAGCAAATTCTCTTGCAGCACTTGAAAACGTTGCATTATGGCATGAGAGGGATATTTCTCATTCATCGGTTGAAAGAATAATTATTCCCGATAGTTGCATAGCCATAAATTACATGCTCGATTTAATGATAAAATTAATTAAGAACCTGCTGGTCTATCCTGAAAATATGATTACAAACCTAAACCTTACACGAGGTTTAGTATATTCTCAGACTATATTACTTAAGCTCGTTGACAAGGGAATAACCAGAGAAGAAGCATACCAGCTTGTACAAAATTCAGCAATGGATGTTTGGGCAGATTCCCATAAAAATTTAAAGGACGAACTGTTAAAATCAAAGGAAGTGTTAAAGCATCTTACTAAAAATGAAATAAGTGAGATATTTAATTCAGAAAAGATTCTAAAAAATGTTGA
>JBATIA010000200.1:0-2079 GCA_049667415.1 Ignavibacteriaceae bacterium | reverse complement strand
CATCATAACATATAATTTTCTTTTCGTGGTCTTCTTGTTCAGTTGATGAATAAAAAATCCATCCCACCAGCTGAAATGAATAGGGGTTATGATTACTGATTTATCTTTTGGCAGTTCAGGTGGAAGGTTAGAAAAAAAGAAATGTGAAAAATTTTTCTTTAGCAGTCTTTTTAAATAAGTATTGAAAACACTTAATGCAATTCTATTATGTTTTGCCTCAATTATCATTTTTCTAGCCTGCAGATTTCCTCTGCTGCTAATTTGCCTGAGAGCAGCACAAGTGGAATTCCCCCGCCGGGGTGAGCGCTTCCTCCGCAAAAATATAAACCTTTGTATTTCTTTGATCTGTTTTGCTGTCTCATAAATGCAGCAGAACGGGAGTTTGATGATATTCCATAAATGCTGCCAAGCCGGCTTCCTGTTTGAGATTCAATTTTTTCCGGTGTCATTAATTCTTCTTTGACAATCAGAGTATTTAAATCAATTTTTAGCGCAGAATTAATTTTATCAATAACTGTTTTTCTTGTTCGTTCTAAATCCTCTTTCCAGTTTTGACCGTCAATATAAGGTGCATTAACCAGCACAAACCAATTTTCAAATCCATCTGGTGCATCTGCCTTGTTAAATTTTGATGAAATGTAAATGTAGATTGTTGGATCTGTTGGACATTTCTTTAATTCGAATATTTCATCAAACTCTTTTCTATAGTCTGATGAAAAAATGATGTTGTGGGTTTCTAATTTGGGATAGTTGCCTTTTATTCCCCAATAGAAAACAATTGCTGATAAAGACGGCTCCAGTGATTGGTATCTTTTTGCTGCAATGGAATAATCATCACCAAGCAGATTTTTATAAGTTGAATTTACATCAGCATTTGAAATTACTATGTCAAAATCTTCAACCATAGTTTCTTTATTTTCATTTTGATATTCAATTCCCGAAACCTGATTACCATCAAGAGTAATTTTTTTTACTTTGGTATCAAATTGAAATTCGACTCCGCTTTCTTTACATAGTTTTGAAAAGACCTCTACTATCTTATAAACTCCTCCTTCGCAAATATAACTGCCCAACCCATACTCAACGTGCTGGATCGTGTTTAATGTTGCCGGTGCACTATAAGGATTTGAACCGCTGTAAGTTGCATAACGATTGAATAACTGAACCGTCCGCGGATCTTTGAAAAAAGATTTATTTGCTTCATCAACAGTTCTGAAAACATCAATGCTTTTTAAATTTAGCAGTGACTTAAACGATCTTGCGCTTAGAAGGTTTTTTAGGTCTGTTGGCGAATTGAGCAGGAAAATATCTGTGGTCAGCTCGTATATTTTTTTGCAGTATTGAAGATATTTATTTACTGAAGAAGAAGAATCGTTTGTTTTTGTTTCAATCTCCTGTGCAAATTTCTCCAAATCACCGAATGCATTTATTATCGTTCCATCCTGATAAAAGTACCTGCAGATTATGTCCAGCTTTTTGAGATTCAAATGATCGATTAAATTATATCCTGAAGATTGCAAAACATCTTCCAGAACAAAAGGCATGGTAATTAAAGAGGGACCGGTATCAAATCTGAAGTTATTTAAGTGAAGAGAGTTTGCCTTACCGCCGGGCTTCACATTCATTTCAAAAACTTTCACGGCAAAATGTTTTTTAGCAAGGATGAGTGCAGAGGTCAACCCGCCGAGTCCGGCTCCAATAACAGCGACTCTTTTTTTCATATCTGACCCCGCTAAATAGAAGAATATTTAATTCTTCGAAATAAGTTTTTTAAGTTGACTTTAAAACCTTTACTTCAAAATAAGATTTTATCAGCAGGTAAAACTTATACAAATTAGAAATTCTCACACGTTTACTCTTTAACTGCTCAACATCCAGTCTTTTAATTTTGTTGAAAAGCATTAAATAGTAAAGATAAGCTGAATAAACACCCAGCTTAACTGAAATGGGAAGCTTGACTATTCCCTTGAAAGCCTCTTTAAATTCTGCTTCAACTTCCTTTTCAAGCATTGCTTTGTTGTGGTCATCGATGTAATCAATGTGATGAACACCGGGCAGATAAATTCTTCCCCTGTCATT
>JBATIA010000199.1:0-4726 GCA_049667415.1 Ignavibacteriaceae bacterium | reverse complement strand
TTTATCCCGTCGGCCTTGACGACCTGATGAAAATTTCAGATGCAGGAGAAATTATGCCGCCGAAGTCAACATGGTTTGAACCTAAATTGAGAGATGGACTATTGACACATTTAATCTGAGTGAAACTTAGTGTCCTGAGTGTCTAAGTGGTAAAAAGTTATCTCACCACAAAGACACTAAGAGCACAAAGAACCACTAAGAAAACTAAAAATATATTTATAGGAATAATATCATGGAAAAAAGAATTTATAATTTCAGCGCAGGTCCGGCAATATTACCGGAAGAAGTGCTGTTAGAAGCACAGAAAGATTTATTTGCTCTTCCAGGGGTGGGAATGTCGATTATGGAAATCAGCCATCGTTCAAAAACGTACGATGCAATTCATGCAGAAGCAAAAGCAAATATCAAAAAGCTTCTGGATATTTCTGATGATTATGCAATCTTATTTTTACAGGGTGGTGCAAGCCTTCAGTTTTCAATGGTTCCGTTAAACCTGATGCCGCCAAAGAACAAAGCCGATTATATTTTAACGGGAAGCTGGTCAAAGAAAGCAATTAAAGAAGCTAAAAGAGTCGGAATTGCAAATATTGCTTCAACAACTGAAGAGGGTGAAGGAGATAAAAAATTCTTCAAAAGAATTCCAAAGCAAAATGAGCTAAAACTTGATCCAGATGCAGCATACGTTCACTTCACATCGAACAATACTATATTCGGGACTGAGTGGCACAATGAACCTGAAGTTGGAAATGTTCCGCTTATATGTGATGCATCATCCGATATATTTCATAAAAAAATTGAAGTTAAAAAATACGGTATGATTTACGCCGGTGCTCAAAAAAATATAGGCCCTTCAGGTGTTACTCTTGTTATACTAAGAAAAGATTTAGCTGAAAGAAGTCAGGACACTTTGCATACAATGTTAAGCTATAAAACTCATGTCGATAATGATTCACTTTATAACACCCCAACTACCTTTGGTGTTTACATTATAATGCTTGTTACACGCTGGTTGTTAAAGCTTGGTGGGCTTGACAAAATGTATGAAATAAATAAAAAGAAAGCAGATATGCTCTACAAGTTCATTGATGAAAGTAATGGATTCTATAAAGGTCACGCAGAAAAAGAAAGCCGTTCACTGATGAATGTTACATTCAATCTTGCAACACCGGATATGGAAAAGAAACTTATTGATGACGCTACGAAAGCCGGCTTCAATGGATTAAAAGGTCATCGTTCAGTTGGTGGATTACGCGCATCAATTTACAATGCTTTCCCAACAAAAGGTGTGGAAGATTTAGTTTCCTTTATGAAAGATTTTCAGAAGAAAAACAGCTAACAAAAATTCTTCATTGCAAGCGAAGCGAAGCAATCTGTACACGAAAGGATTGTTTCGTCGCTACGCTCCTCGCAATGACAACGAGGTATTACATGAAAAAAAAATTTTTTCTTGTCTTCGTTTTATTGCTAACAGTCTCTTGTGGTATAAAAGAAGATGTGAAATTTGAAGCATTCAGTCCAGAAGCTTTTGCATATGATATCGGTGATGCCTGGGAAATAAATGCTACTGTAAATGTAAAGGGGTTTAAGAAAGAGGAAGTTGATGATGAATTTTCCGCTTCCTTTGACTTTAATGTTGATTTGACGGGTCCGGACAGTTCGGAAACAGAAAATATTTTCGTTGATTCGAAAGATGTTACAAGTGTTGAACTAATTGATGTTCAGCTTGAAGCTCAATTTGAGCTCGATTATAATTCTCCCGAAGGATTATATAAAATCAGTTTTAATATTACTGATAAAAACACAGGGGAAGTAACTTCAGCACAAACTGAATTTGAGTTGAAAAAATAATAGACAGAGTTAGTCTGTAAGTTCTTCGGGAGGTAAAAATTTTCTTCCTGCAAAGCCGGCTTCAACTTCGTGGTAATACATAATATCATCTTCATCGCTTCTCCAACAGAGGAATACTTCTTTACCATCAATAACAGCAGGAAAATCAACAAGACCGATTGAAAAATTCCAGTCCTTAAAGAAACATCCTATTTCTTCGAGTTCTAGCATAAATCCTTCAATGTTATCTGCAAACTTTTGAATTCGTGGATCCTTTTCTACACTGGTTCCAATTTCATCTGCAATTAATCTCATTTCTCTGCTTGTATCCAGTATATCCTTAACAATCTTTCTTACCAGGGGCAAAGTTTTTCTGGCTTCAGCAGGGGTGAAATATTTTGTATCTGTTGTCATTTCAAATAATAATTATCAATTATGTTTAATATCAGAACAATATCCATTTAAAAAAAGTTTAATAAAGAGTACTAATGATATAAAAACAAAGAAATTGCTATGCTATTGCACTTTCTTTACCCGAGTCACGTACAAACAGACAGGAAGAATTTGTCATTTCGGTTACTTCCCTCATAAAACCAAAGTGAAGATCATCGGCAAGACCAAAAATATTAACATCACCTTTAGGGGCTTTCACAATCACCTCTTTAAAATTTCCAGTAAGCACATGAAATTCTGTCATCGACGGGAGTCGGGTCTGTTTGCTTAGTTCATCTAAAAATCCATACATCATACCTTTATCTTCCTTCTTATCTGCAACAGTAATCAGATTAATTTTTCCTTCCCAATTTAGATGAAGTTGCAGTGAGACAAGAACGGCTAGATGCCAGTTTGGACTTTTATCTCTTAACCAAAGATTTACAGTTTTTTGCATTCCAAATGCTATTCTGGGATGCTGCCGTAAAATTATCACACCGAGATCATGCCGGATAGCATTCTTGACCATCTCAGATATAATATTATTTTTTTCATCGCTACTACCCAGAGTCAGAAAAAGCGTATTTGGTCTGAATGGAACTCCCTCAAGAGTTTGAATTACCAGGCGGGCTCCATGTATAAATTCCTCATCTCCAATAACCGAAGAATTTACCAGCAATTTACTTTCCCTCAATGGGGCAAGCAACTCGTTTAAAGATTTTTTCGTTTCACCCAGGTTATTTTCTTTTACCGAGAACGCAAAAATACTGCCCGATGGATGAACTATACTTCTGATAAACAACAGTGGACCTGACCACACCTTTGGTTCTTCTATAGGAATAAGTAAATCGGGTTTCCAGGCAACATGATGTCTGGGAAATCTGGAGGCAATGCGTGATGCGAGCTCAGCAAGTACAATGAACATTCCTCCCCGCAGATCACCGCTCTGAGACTTTAACCCTTTCCTGGTTAAGTAGGAGTATAAAGCAATAATAATGATAAACGCAACTACACTAAAGACCGGATTGATTAAAAACATTATTATCATACAGCCAACTGCACCAAAAAAAGGAACGAACTTCGGAACTTTAAATGTTGGTCGGAAGCTAATCACTTTCATCCCTTGCTGTATAAAAACAACCAGGTTTAAAGTACCATAAGTTATAAGAAAGAATAGTGTGATTAGTGTTGCAAGGGAATCCAGGTTCCCAAGAAATAGTGCAAGTATAATTATTATAGCGGTGAATGCGATTGCGTTCCTCGGTTCACCTTTTGGTGCTCTTTTTTCAAATATTTTATTAAAGGGAATAATTTTTTCACTAGCCAGTGCCTGTAAAATCCGTGGTGCACCTACAATGCTTCCTAATGCCGAAGAGAACGTTGCGGCTAAGATCCCAAATATTACCAAAATTGCTATTCTTGAATTATTTACTATTGCCATCTGGTCTGCTCTAAGTTCCCCGTCCGGAACAAAGACAGCAAGAGCATAAGCCAATGAAAGATAAATTACCAGCGTAACTCCTATTGCACTCAATGTGCCTAATGGAATTGCTTTTCTGGGATTTTTTAATTCTCCCGAGAGATTTGCACCTGCCATTATTCCGGTTACAGCAGGAAAAAATATTGCAAACACCTGCCAGAAACTTGCCTCTTCGAATTTCCCTACAATAGAAAATGTATCCAATCGTTCATTAGGAGTAAGGAAGAATGAGACTAGCGACAATGCTATCACAATTAATATTATATACTGAAACTTTAAAGCCACATTTGTACTAAAGTATGAAAGGATTAACAATGCAATCCATGTAATCACCATTATTATTCTTGGATCATGAGAAGGGAATAAGAGGAGCCAACCTTCTGTAAAACCAACAATATATAACGCTGCAGCCAATGTTTGGGAAATATAAAACGGAATTCCAATACTTCCACCTGCTTCAAGTCCCAGTGATTTAGAGATTATTGAATACGCACCACCCGCACCAATTTTGATGTTGGTAGTAATAGATGACATCGATAAACCGGTACATATAGTAATCGACTTGGCTAACAAAACAATTACAACTGCACCCAGCAATCCTGCATTACCTACAACCCATCCAAGGCGAAGGTACATTATTACACCAAGAATGGTAAGAACGTCCGGTGTAAAGACGCCGGCAAATGTTCCGAACCTCTCTTTTAGGTCCTCTTTATCTTTTCTAGCTGGTTTAATTTTTGAGATAATTTTCTTCATATAAGATCATTCGAATACTACTATTTGACACTAACAATAATATAACATTGTAAAATATTAAATTGAATAGTCTTTCTATAAAATTGTGCTTAAGTTACACATCATAAATAAGCATTTTTTTGAAAATTTTCTTTATAATTTCGAAGGGGTTCGTTATGACAAAATTTTTACAAACCACATTATTTTTCCTTCTAATTCAGTTTATATCATTCGGTCAGGATCCTGTAATTC
>JBATIA010000198.1:0-2024 GCA_049667415.1 Ignavibacteriaceae bacterium | reverse complement strand
ATAAGATACTTTGGGGTAAAAGAAAAAGATTATCCATCCAAGTATTACTAAAGGAATTGTGTTAGAAATCAGATGGGAAAAATCACCGTGAACCATTGGGGAGGTAATTATGCCCAATAAACCTGTTAAGTTTCTGGGTAAAATTCCCATCCTGGTGAAATCAATTTGAAAAACTAACGAAATCAAATGTACGACCCACAATATCACCGGGAAAAATAAAGGCACTAATAAAATTTTTAAATCAATTTTTTCTGATTTATTGCTCACACTTATAAATAGTTATAACTTTGTGATGAATTTTCAGTCAAGGAATTATTAAATTTAGTACAAAATTTACAAATATAATCTTACAATAAAGGAACACTTTCACAATGCAGATTAAAGGAAATAACCTATTACTAATTGCAACAATGCTAATTTTAGTTTTAGCAGTTCCGGTAGACCAAATATTTGCTGGTGCATGGACTCAAAAAAAAGGAACCGGATACTATAAATCGGATTTCAGATACTTAGGTGGAAATAAAATTTATGATTTAAATGGAGATAAGATAGCAATTCCTGATTTTAAAGATATTACGGTAGGAGTTTTTGGATCTTATGGAGTTACAGATGACTTTACATTAATGTTAAATGCTGCAGTATTTAAAAGTGTAAAGCTGGATACTAGCACAGTCGCTTTGGGATTTGAAAACGAAGTCTCAGGATTTGGTGATATTTTAGTTGGTGGAAAATATAAGCTGGCAAAATTCGGACAGTCATTTATTAGCGGAAAGTTATTGATAAATCTTCCCACAGGAGAATCCACCCCCGATGGAGGTTTGTGGACAGGCAGTGGAGACTACCATCAAACAATTGGATTAGAGTATGGATATTCTCTCTGGCCAATTCCGGTTTACCTGAATGCCGGTGTAACTTATACAAACAGGACACAAGGATTTTCCGATGAATTTAGATATGGAATAGAAGCAGGTTACACTATCATCCAGAACTTAAGTTTAATTGTAAGATTCCACGGACAGCTATCAATGAAAAATGGTGATGAAAATGTTACCGGTGGTTTTGGTATCTTCTCAAACAATCAACAGTACATAGCTTACAACGCCGAGCTTGCTTATAAGTTTACGGACAACTTCGGTGTAAAAGGATACTATGAAAGCGGTGGTGCAGGGAAAAATATAATTTCTGCACCGGTTATTAATGTGGGTTTGTTTTTTACTAATTAGAAGAAAGCCCCATTCTTAGCAAATGAAGAATGGGGCTGAATAGTTTTCTTTTTACCCTCTTAAAATTACTTTATCAACACCATCTTCTTCAATCATTGAATTGACAATTCAAAATGTTTATGTGCTAGCGCTCTAATATTTCACTGTTATCAGTTTATTCGAAATGTACCAGTAGCACCTTCGGGCAATACACAGGGAATTACCCAGGTTATAATGCCCTCAGTGTGTACATTGCGACCCAGCCACTCTTCAAATGGTTCATCTGCAAACTCCACTTTACCGTTGGCCACAAACTTGTTATTTCCACAGGGCACAACACCAGCATCTGGTCCTTCCAAGAAAAGATAATTCGGATCGCCTAGATGTCCATATTCATAGATTTCAAATCTTTCGTCGAAAACAAATGCTCGTGGAGGAGGCGGTGGGGGATTCCCGACACTCTTGTATCTCAGATCGTATGTTTCCGTACCAAATGTTACTGTACCTACCCAAAAATAGGGGGGATTATTAATAGTAAAATCTAAGTAGACTGTGCCCATGAGGGGTTGTTTTGCCAAAGAGTTTGTCACCTGATCACCTTGGCTTAACTCGGGAGCCGAAGGATTCTTTTCTGAGCAACCAAAAAAGATCAAGGTCGCTCCAATGACCAAAAACACTAAGATTAAATTTTTCATAGCATCCTCCTATAAATTAATGATTATTAATTTCTCTGGGTATTATGGATACCCAGAGAATATTTTTTATTTCAGTAAGATCATTTTCTTCGTTTCCATAAAATCTCCAGCTTGTAAGCGGTAGAAG
>JBATIA010000197.1:0-3357 GCA_049667415.1 Ignavibacteriaceae bacterium | reverse complement strand
CCCCAATTAATTCCTTTTCCTGTTAAAACACCGGTTGATTCATTCCTGATTCTTTTGTACTGTCCGTACAAAAATCCAATTTCTCTCGTACCTACACCGATATCACCAGCAGGTACGTCTGTGTTTGGACCAATATGTCTGCAAAGTTCCGTCATAAAGCTCTGGCAGAAACGCATAATTTCGTTATCGCTTTTTCCTTTAGTATTAAAATCTGACCCACCTTTGCCACCGCCCATTGGAAGAGTTGTTAACGAATTTTTAAAAACCTGCTCAAAAGCTAAAAATTTCAGAATGCCAATTGTTACTGAAGGGTGAAAGCGTAAGCCGCCTTTATAAGGACCGATAGCGCTGTTCATTTCAATTCTGTACCCGCGGTTGATCTGAATTTCGCCCTGGTCATCCATCCACGGAACGCGGAACATAATTACTCTTTCCGGCTCTACCATTCTTTCAAGTATCTTTAAAGATTTGTATTCGGGATGCCGCTGAAGTACGATTTCAAGTGATTCAAGAACTTCCTGAACAGCCTGATGAAATTCCGGTTCGTTTTGATTTTTAGCTTTAACATCTTTTAGTATTTTTTCTATGTATTCTGACATGATAACCTCTATGTATAAATTATTTTAATGGGATGGTGATGATTTTTTTATGAAGAACAATATTACTTACTCAATTTCCCCAAATGATTTATTTGATAATTTAATATTTTTATTCTTACGCATTAGAAAATTACTAAATAGGGAATTCAAAACCTTAATTATTGGCAGAAACAATTGATTATTTTGATGAATATCACTTCCGGCATCTCTATTTTTATAGTTGAAAATAGAATATTCTGGGTCTAATTGATAAATTGCGACAGTTTTTCTTTCTATTATTAATGAACAGGAGTTTAAATGGGTAATTCAATCCTAAAGGAAAAAATAAACCAGGCAGTAGGTATACTCAAAGAAAAAAATATTGATATGTGGATTACGTTTGTCAGGGAAAGCTCAATGATGCCTGATCCTGTAATGGATATGACAGTTGGAACAAACTCAACCTGGCAGGCAGCTTTTTGTATTAACAAAGATGGCGATACAACTGCAATCGTGGGATCGATGGAAGAAGGAAATTTTAAGAAGGCAAGTTTGTATAAAAACATAATTCCTTACCTTAAATCGATCCGTGAACCTTTCAGAGATTATATCGCCAGAAAGAATCCGGAGAAGATTGCCATCAACTTTTCCAAAAATTCTGTGCTGGCTGATGGGTTGACTTATGGTATGTTCCAAATTCTTCTCGAACATCTTGAAGGAACGGAATACACTAAACGACTGATCAGCTCTGAAGAAATTATTTCAGCGTTAAGAGGAAGAAAATCTGCAACTGAGGTTGCGTTCATGAAAGAAGCAATAAAAGAAACTCTTAAGATTTTTGATGAAGTAACAAAATATATGAAACCGGGAATGACTGAAATCGAAATTGCAAACTTTGTAAGAAAGCTTCACACAGAAAGAGGATTCGAAGCTGCATGGCAAGAAGATCATTGTCCCGCAGTGTTTGCCGGTCCTAATCCAAACGGGCCGCATGAAGGTCCGAGTGAGAAAGTTATTACCAAAGGTACAATTGTTAATATGGATTTCGGAATTAAGTACAAAGGATACTGTTCCGATTTGCAGAGAACGTGGTACATCTTAAATGACGGCGAAACAAAAGCTCCTGCACCAGTTCAAAAAGGATTTGATGTAATTCGTGATTCAATTCAAAAAGTTGCCGATGCCGTAAAGCCCGGAGTTAAGGGTGTTGATATGGATACGATTGCAAGATCATACATAACACAAAATGGTTACCCGGAGTATCCGCACGGACTTGGACACCAGGTTGGTAAAACTGTGCACGATGGAGTTGCAGGAATGTTTCCTGCCTGGGAAAGATATGGAAATGCACCCTTTATGGAATTAGAAGAAGGACAGGTTTTTACTATCGAACCAAGACTGCCAATTGAAGGTTACGGTGTTTCAACAATTGAAGAAGAAGTTTATATAACAAAGAACGGCTGTGAGTTTATTTCTCCACCTCAGAAGGAATTGATTTTAGTAAAACCTTAATTAAATATTCATAATTTGTAGAGACGATTCGATGAGTCGTCTTCTCGTTTTAAAATTCGCACTCTTTTACATAAGCCTTATGCAGCAGCTTAGTATATTCCTCAAAAGAAATCTCAACTGCACCAAACATTTTTAAGTGTTCGGTTATATACTGCACATCGAGAAGAACAAAATCTTTTTGCTTCAAATGTTTCAACAGAGCAACAAGTGCGGCTTTGGATGCCTGCGATACTTTTGAGAACATACTTTCACCAAAGAATGCACCACAGAATGTAACTCCGAAAAGTCCACCGACAAGCTTTCCATCTTTCCAGGTTTCCACAGTGTGAATGTGTCCTCGTTTTTTTAATCTTCTGTAAGAAGCAATGAGTTCGTCAGAAATCCAGGTTGATTCTCTGTCAGAACAGCCTTCCAACACACATTCAAAATCAGTATCAAACTTTATTTCAAAATTTTCAGCATCAATTACTTTTTTAGTTGAGCGGGGAATGTTAAAATTATCGAGCGGAATGATAGTTCTTATATCTGGAAGATACCAGTTTATACCTCCGGTCTTTTCATCAGCCATCGGAAATGCACCGCTTGCATACAGCCGGATCATATTTTCTGGCTTTAGCAGCTCTTTCAGATCAAAGTTTTCTTTGCTGTTCAATTATTTTTTTCTTTTAATTTGTAAATAAACTTAGGGATTGTTCTGCTTTTACTCAAATGGTTCAAGGAATAGGGTATAGTGGTATAAGGTATAGAGGAAATATCCAATGGATTAAAAGATTTAAAAACTTCTTATAACCATATACCCTATATCCTCTATACCTTCATTCCCCAAATTTTATTTACCGGTAAAGCCTGTTTAAATTTACACTCATTTTTTAATTCTGTATTCTGAAATAACTTAAATATGAAGAAGAAAATCGCTGTCGTTGCTTTAGGTGGAAATGCTCTCCTTAGAGGGAATGAACTGGGAACGATCCAGCAGCAGGAGAAAAATACATACGATACGTGTGTTCATCTTTTAAAACTTCTTAAGAACGGCTATGAGCTGGTAATAACTCACGGTAATGGTCCGCAGGTTGGAAATATTATGTTAAGAAACGAAGCAGGTTACAGAGAATATAAAATCCCCCAGATGCCGCTGGATATTTGTGTCGCGGATTCCCAGGGTGGAATCGGTTATATGATTGAACGTCAGATAAAGAATATATTAAAAGAATACAAAATCAGGAAGAATGTAGTTACAATTGTTACACAGGTTGTAGTTGATAAAAAC
>JBATIA010000196.1:0-2487 GCA_049667415.1 Ignavibacteriaceae bacterium | reverse complement strand
CCCACATAGAAACACCATACGATACAACAGTGATATCAGATCCTTCTTTAACTACTTTAGCTTTACCAAATGGAACTAAATAATCATCATCAGGTTCGGGGGTACTGGAAAAACTTTGTCTGTAAAGTCCTTTGTGTTCACAAAATAATACCGGATCATTTATACGACAGGCAGTTTTAAGCAATCCCTTTGCATCAGCAGCATTACTCGGATAAGCAATATAAATACCAGGTACGTGTGCATAAATGGATTCTATATTTTGACTGTGGCAAAGTCCACCATGAATATAACCACCAACCGCAACTCGCGTTACAACTGGAGTTGACCATGCATTGTTTGAACGATAGCGCATTGAAGCAGTTTCATTTTTCATTTGCATAAAGGCAGGCCAGATGTAATCACCAAATTGAATTTCTACAACAGGTTTCAGTCCAGCAAGTGCCATCCCATTCGCTACTCCTAAAATGCTGGCTTCAGCTAAAGGTGAGTTGAACACTCTGTCATCCCCAAAAGCTGTTGATAATCCTTTGGTAGCAGTGAATACTCCACCCTTCATGTCTGCAATATCTTCACCAAAAATGTACATATTAGAATTTCTTTTCATCTCCTCGTGAAGAGCATGGTTAATCGAATCGACCATTACAATCTTGTCGCCTGACGGTGTATTCTTTTCATATTCCAGAGATTCTTTTAATCCACTTTCATCAAAAACAAATTTAGCTGCATCTTTAGTTGTTGGATCTGAAGCTTTAAATGCTCTATCAGCGGCTTCATCAACTTCATCGTGAATCTCTTTCTGAATCTTTTTATATTCCTCATCGTTCAGCACGTCTTTCTTTTTTAAAGTGGCAACAAATTTTTCAATGGGATCGTTTTGTCTGTCTCTTTCAAGATCCTGTTTTGTTCTGTATTTCTTCTGATCATCTGAAGAAGAATGAGATTGCAGCCTTACAACATTCGCTTCAATTAATGCCGGACCCTTGCCGCTTTTTATATATTCAATTGCTTCTTTTATTTTCTGATATGATTCAAAGAAGTCTGTTCCGTCAATCCTCATTCTTAAAAGCGTGTGAAATCCAGACATCATCTCAGCAACAGAGCCGTCCTTTCCAGCAGTCTGATGTTCAACCGGTACTGAAATCGCAAAGCGATTATTTTGGATCAGAAAAAGAACCGGAAGTTTTTCCCTGCTGGCCCAATTAACAGCTTCGTGAAATTCACCCTGACTGGTTGTCCCTTCCCCACTGCTAACATAGGAAACATTCTTAATCCCTCTTCTTTTTGATGCGAGAGCTGTACCAACTGCCTGAAGAAATTGCGATCCGGTAGGACTGGATTGCGAAGGAATTTGAGCATTAATCATTCCCCAGTGCACCGGAAGCTGCCTTCCGCCACTCGCTGGATCGGTGGCTTTAGCAAATGTCCCTAAAAATACTTCTTCAGGTGTTAAACCGGCCATCAAAACAGTACCCAAATCACGATAGTAAGGAAACAACCAATCCTTCTTCGGATCGAGGAGTAGTCCAATAGCCATTTGAATCGCTTCATGCCCTTCTGCAGCAATATGGAAAAACGTTTTTCCCTGCTTGAGAAGACGAAGGGCTTTGTCATCAATAGTTCTTGCACGAATCATCATTTTTAATATCTCAACCAAATGCTTTTTTTCAAATCCCATCAATTCGTTTCCATGGGAATTAATTTTTTCACCTTTGCCATTGGTTGGTTTCACATTGGTTTTTGATTTTTTCCCCGAATTAATAATCTTATCTGAATTTCTTTTAGCCATTAGAAAGCCCAGTGGTTAAATGTTAATTGGATTTGTTTGAATTAGTTCTTCTCTACTTTTTACTAATATTACAGAATAATTAAATTCCTGAATAAAATTCTTCAATAATTTTTCTTTAACTTTCTGAATGTCGACTTCCTTGTTTAATTCTTTACTCAAGGATGTGACCTCTTTATCCTGAATTCCACAAGGTACTATTCCCTTGAAAACATTTAAATCAGTATTAATGTTGAAAGCAAATCCGTGCATGGTAATCCAGCGACTAACCTTAATTCCGATAGCTGCAATTTTTCTCTCGTTTAGCCAAACGCCAGTATGTTTAGCATTGCGTCCACAAACTAAATTATACTCACCACAGGTTTGAATAATAACTTCTTCAAGTGCCCTTAAATACTTGTGAGTATCCTTATACCAATTGTTCAGATCAATAATTGGATATCCAACAATCTGTCCGGGTCCGTGATAAGTAATATCACCTCCACGATCTATATCGTAAACAGAAATTTGATTCTGTTTTAAATAATCTTCTGAACCTTTTAGATTTTGTTTATTAGCAGTTTTACCCAGTGTATAAGTATTCGGATGTTCCAGTAACAGAAGAACATCCTCTGTTGCATTAGATAATCTTTGAAATAAGATTTCTTTTTGAAGATCCCAAGCTTCTTTATAATCAATAAAACCAAGATCAGAATATGTAAGAA
>JBATIA010000195.1:0-3529 GCA_049667415.1 Ignavibacteriaceae bacterium | reverse complement strand
CTTTATACCTATGATAGTACGAGCCAAGCAAGATCAATATACGACATTGATAAGGATGGAATGGAAGAGTTGCATCTTAGAAGATTTGCTGATAGCTCTTATCAGTACCCAGGCAACAGTTATTTATTTTTTAGAAAATCTGGGTTCGACAGTCTCGCAAAAATATTATCGTTTGTGTTTTATCCCTTTGAAAATTTAACACAGCAAAATGATAATAAATTTGGTGACTGGGATGGTGATGAATTTACAGATCAGATTTTTCACATTTTAAGCTACGGTCTGTACATCTTTGAATATAATCCATCGATCCAAAATTTTGATTCTGTCTATTTCTTCGACTATACTTCAATCAATCAGGAATTTGCTGGCTTTACAATTGGTGATTTCGATCAGGATGGGAATGTTGAATTCTTTACCGGAAGCACACACGGAGATGTGCTTTGCATTGAGAACAACGGAAACAATTCTTACACTCCAACCTGGACCGGGATGGTTGAAACTTACAATGCATACCAGCTTGCACAAACAAACGATGTTGATAAAAACGGTAAAAAGGAAGTCTGGGTTGGCGGCGATGCATTTTATCCCGGAATTGGACCAGTGACAAGAATAACATTATTTGAATCGGAGGGTGATGATAGCTATCAGGTTGTTGGACGAATTGATCTTGTCGGAGTATTTTCTTTCTTCGCCCAAAATTACCAGGCAGTTGATGTGGATAAAGACGGAATTGAAGAAATGATGGTTTGGATTGAACAGACTGTATTAATTCTAAAGTTCAACGGTAGCACAAATCATCAAACCTATGAGCTGTTTTACTTCAAACAAAACGATCTTGCTCTGGCTGGCAGGAACAGTGTCTATTATGGTACAGTAGTATATGATCTAACTAACGATGAAAGGGAAGAAATTATTATAACTCTTGACGATATTATACAAAATGTTGGACTAAGGTTATTCTCATTCATTTATAAACCCGAATTTACAATCGATGTAGACGATGATGGCATTAAGCATCCTGTAGAGTTCAAACTCTATTCAAACTATCCCAATCCGTTCAATCCGAATACTAAAATCAGATTTGATTTGCCTGAATATTCCAAAGTATCGGTAAAAATTTATAACACTTTAGGGAAAGAAATAAAACTGCTGTTAGATAATAATCTTCCCGCCGGAGAATATACAACTCAATGGGACGGGAAAGACGATGAAGGTAACATTCTCCCCGGAGGTGTTTACTTTATCCAGATGACAGCCGGAAAATACCGGCAGACAATTAAATCAGTTTTATTAAAATAATTAAGGAGAAAACTTATAAGTTAAGGAAAGAAGAATTATATAAACAGTAACAAACAGTAATTATTTTTTTCCCTATTTATCTGCCTTTAGGCAGAAACTTTAAGAAAGGTAATAAAGATGAGGTCAGTATTTATTTGTTGTCTGTTGTTTGTGGTTAGTAGTATTTCTCTTGCACAATCTCAATTCCTGAGCAGAGAAGAAAAGCTTGAGCAGCTAAAAAGCCGTGAGGATATAAAAGTAACCGAAATTGAAAAGGACATTCTAAAGATAGAATACCCAAACGGCAAGGTAATTCTTAAAAATGTTGCAGATTACCAGTATCCAGAATCCCCCACTTACGACAGCACAATAATAGATCTTACAACAATTGATACAACTCTTTATAACTATAAGTACAGCTATTGGACCGAGGTCCCTTTACACAACTGGGAATTTGACCATCTTCTTGTTGGTGATATAAATAACAACGGAAGACCTGAACTTTATGGACCAAGGAAATTTTTCTGGTCAGATTTTGAACCTGTTGCTATTTATGAACTTAATGAATATGGTAACTTTGATTTTAAATATCAATATGATTCTGTAACAATAAGCAGAAACATATATGATGTTGATCGGGATGAATTATCAGAAGTTCATTTATCAATCGGTGGAACTCTTGGTATACCGATGCATCAACGATTCTTCTCAAGATTAAGTCCGGATTCTTTAGCTACAGAATTGAATTTTATATTTGCCCCTTATACTGAACAATCCCAGTTAAATGACCTTGAACTTGGCAATCTTGATGGAGATGAATTCACAGATTTGTTATTTGTGCGTGCGCTTGAACCTGATATACATATTTATGAGTATAATCCTACCATAAACAACTTTGATTCTATTTACCAGTTTAATGTTTATGAAGATCCACCATGGGCGAATGCTGGTTTTTCAATATCAGATTTTGAACTTGATGGTAAAACAGATATGGTATTTGGTACAGGAAAAGGTGCTGTTTATGTCATAGAGAATGAAGGAAATAATCAGTATACAAATTCCTGGCTGGGAATGGTAGAGACATATCACGCTTATGTTCATACATGGTCTCACGATATTGATGGAAATGGAAAGCCTGAGTTCTGGGTTCTCGGTGATGCCTTTTTTAACGGGCAGGCAATAACAAGAATTACAATTTTTGAAACAAATGGAAATAACAGCTACCAGGTTGTAGGCAGGATAGATTTAATTGGAGTATTTTCATTCTATGCTGGTACTATGCAGGCAGTTGATATTGATAATGATGGTATTGACGAAGTTGCGGTTTGTATAGATGAAAATTTCCTGATTCTTAAATTCAATGGCAGTCCTAATCATCATACTTATGAACTTTACTATATCAAGCAGAATGAGCTTGCTGCTGCTGGAGAGAATAGTGTCTACTTTGGTGCTACAACTTATGACCTATTAAATAATGGAAAAATTAACATTCTAATATCAATGGATCTCATTAATAAACAGGGCACTACTGGCAGAAGATTTACTCAAATATATAAGCCAGACAGCACATCAAGTGTAAGTGAAAATGTTTTTATTCCAAATACAAATATATTATATCAAAACTATCCTAACCCCTTTAATCCATCAACAATTGTTAAATTCAATTTAAGAGAAATTGAAAACGTTTCAATAAAGATATATAACATTTTAGGGAAAGAAATAAAACTTCTGTTAGATAAAAATCTTCCCACCGGAGAATATATTGTTCAATGGGATGGGAAAGACGATGAAGGTAACATACTCCCCGGAGGAGTTTACTTTATCCAGATGACAGCCGGAAACTACCGGCAAACAATTAAATCAGTTTTATTGAAATAAAGAGGCAACAAAATGAAAAAGATATTTTTAATAATAGCATTAATATATTCGGTTGCCTTCGGGCAATCATGGAATACTCCTGTTACAACTACAATCAGTGCATCGTCACTTGATAAGATGGACTTGTTTACAAACAAGGATGGTAATCATCTCCTCATAAAAAATTCTAACGGAAATATTATATATTACAATTTTAACTCACAGGGAACTGTAGATAATAACAAAACAGAAACTCTTGAATCAAATGGTGATTATCCTGCAATTACAGGATCAAATGATAAGATTTATGCTATTTATAAAGCAGGTAATTACATCAAGGGGAAATACTCCACCAACGGCGGAACAGACTGGACTGCATTATCCAATATTAATG
>JBATIA010000194.1:0-3127 GCA_049667415.1 Ignavibacteriaceae bacterium | reverse complement strand
TAAACAACTGCTTCTGCAATTGTAAAACAATCGTGGACTTCTGCAAAGTTGATATTCTTGGGTGTAACACCTGCCATTTTATAAGCCTTCTGTGCCGCTGTGACAACTGAGTTTAACGTTGTTAGACTTTTTCTTGAGTGAAGTGCAATTGTATCCGATGCCTGAGCTGTTCCTTTAATTTTGATAATTGTATCGGTGAACTTCTTTGCAATATCCATTGAGCAAAGAATTACTGCTGCACCACCATCACTCACCGGTGAGCAATCTAACAATCTCAATGGATCAGCAACTAGAGTTGAATTCATTACCTGTTCGAGTGTCACAGGTTTTCTGAACTGAGCATTTGGATTTTCTGCTCCATTTTTGTGGTTCTTCACAGCTATTGCTGCAAGCTGTTCTCTTGTAGTTCCGTATTGATTCATATGAGCATTTGCAATCATTGCATACAAACCGGGGAAAGTAACTCCCTGGTAAACTTCATATTCCTGGTCTGCTGCTGTTGCAAGTGCATCTGTAACATCAGCACCATCAGTCATCTTTTCAACTCCTCCGGCAAGAACAATATCGCTTGCACCGGAAGCTACTTCAAAATAAGCTGCACGAAATGCTGCACCGCCAGATGCACAAGCTGATTCAACTCTTGTTGCCGGGATTGGAGTTTGTCCAAGATAATCTGCCAATATTGCACCGAGATGTTCCTGCCCGACAAATAATCCGCTGCTCATTGATCCAACATACATTGAGTCGATGTGATCAACTCCTGCATTCTTAATTGCTTTGGTTGCAGCTTCAACAAAAATATCTTTGATGGATTTTCCCCACAGTTCACCGAACTGTGTCATCCCTATTCCAATTACTGCTACGTCTCTCATAATTAATTTCCTTTAATTTTAGTTACAGAGAATATTGCGTTAGGCAACAGCTAACTCTCTCTGTATCTCTCTCTTAAAAAGAGAGAGAATTATTTTCAATGAATGACTTTTTATTTTGTTCTTCTGTCAGCATATATAATTATAAGTTAACACTCCAATAAGTCCTTCTCTTTTGAAGAGAAGGATTAGGATGAGTTACTCTACTCTTAACTACTCATTTAAAATAATTTTACCACGATACTTTGCATACTGCCCGTAATCGAGATAGATTTTATCTTTATCAAGCTGATCACGCAGCTTTGGTGCTTTGTTTTGAATGTCTTTTATTTTATCTGTTACCCGATAAACAAATCCATCACTACCTGCACCCGAACCAAATGAAACCATGAAAATCAAATCACCGGGATTCGCAACATCAAGAATTGCTGCTAATCCTGTTGGAGATGATCCTGAATAAGTATTTCCCATCCACGGAACAATCCAGCCGACTTCCATCTGTTCTTTTGTAAATCCTAATTTCTTCGCTGCCATCTGTGGAAATTTTCCATTCGGCATATGAAAAACAGAATATTTAAAGTCTGTGGGTTTCATTTTAGATTTTTCAAGAAGTGCTTTACCGGCACTTACAAGATGTTCGAAGTAAGCTGGTTCACCTGTGAATCTTCCCGCGTGCCTTGGATAAAATTCGTGTTCTCTTCGCCAAAAATCCGGTGTGTCAGAAGTGTAAGAATTCGTGAACAAAATTTCGGCAATAACATTCTCTGTCCCCATTATAAACGCTGCACCGCCTGCCGAAGCAGAATATTCGAGTGCATCGCCGGGTGCACCTTGCGAAGTATCTGCGCCAATACCCATCGCATATTTCATTTCTCCGGCTTTGACTAAACTATATGCAACATACATAGCTTCTGTTCCAGCTTTGCATGCAAATTCATAACTTGCAACATGAACGTGTGGTCCAATTCCCAGCGCATCAATCAAAATTGTTGCACTCGGCTTCACTGCATAAGGATGAGATTCTGATCCAATATAAACTGCACCTATATCTTGTGGATTTATTCCTGCTCTTTTCAAAGCATTTCTTGCAGCTTCAACTGAAATGGTTATTGTATCTTCATCAAGTCCGGGGACAGTTTTTTCATATAACTGTAGACCTCGTTTGATTACTTCAGGATCGGAGCCCCATTCTCTGGCGATGTTTTCTACTTTGATGCGATATCTTGGAAGGTATGAACCGTATCCTACTATTCCGACCATATTTTCCTCCGTGTTTGGTTATGGGATATGTGGTTCTTTAATATTGATAAGTTACTATTCAAATATATTGAAAATTGCAATCTGATTAAATAAGAAATTCTATTAAGAAGAAATTAGTTCAAGGATTGAATAATTTTTTCTGCTATTTGGTCAAGTTCATTGACGTCATTAATATCAAACCAATGAATTCTTTTATCTTTTCTGAACCAGGTCATCTGACGTTTGGCATAATGTCTGGTATTTCGTTTTATTAATTCAATTGCTCTTTTTAAAGAAATCGATCCATCCAGGTAGTGAATGATTTCTTTGTAACCAACCGTATTTAGTGAATTAAGATTTTTATCATAGCCTTTTTCCAAAATATTTTTTACTTCAGCTATAAAGCCATTTTCAATCATTTCATCTACACGTTTATCAATATTTTGGTACAGAATTTTTCTTTCCCAATTCAGACCGAACTGCTTGAAGTCATATTTTTTTTCTTTTTGGATAGATTGTTTTTGATGATGTTCCCAGATTGGCTCTCCACTCGTATGAAAAACTTCAAGTGCACGTATAACTCGCTTCCAGTTTTGCGGCAGCATCTTGTCAGCACTTTCAGGATCAACTTTTTTTAATTCTTCATAAAGAAACTCATTTCCAAACTGCTTTCTTTTTTGAAGCAGTTCGCCTCGATATTCTTCATCTTTATCTGCAGTATTAAAAATTCCCTCAATCAGCGCTTTTATGTAAAGCCCACTTCCGCCAACAACAATTGGAGTTTTATTTTTTTTGTGGATTTGATCGATGATTCTTTCTGCATCCTTCTCAAATATGCTTATATCATAATTTTCTGAGGGATCCAGAAAATCAATTAAATGATGAAGAACTTTTTCCAAATCCTGTTTATTTGGTTTTGCAGTTCCGATATCAAGAAATTTATAGATTTGCCTGCTATCCGCAGAAATTATTTCAGCAGGAATTAATTGAGCAAGTTTTAGGCTAAGATTTGTTTTCCC
>JBATIA010000193.1:0-4271 GCA_049667415.1 Ignavibacteriaceae bacterium | reverse complement strand
TTTGCTAATCAAAGAAAAGCTTCAGGAATTGAAAAAACCGAAGCAGTTATCAACGCTGCAATTTCCAGATTAAGACCAATATTAATGACAAGCCTTTCAACTGTTCTTGGAATTCTGCCTATTGCATTAGCTCTTGGTGCGGGTTCCGAAAGCAGAGTTTCAATGGGTATCGCTGTTATTGGTGGATTGATATTCTCAACATTTCTTACACTTTTTGTTGTGCCGGCGATGTATGCTTATCTTTCAAGAAAAACTGCCTCAGTATCCAACATTACTGAATAACACTTTTCATTTACTTTTTCGGTGGGAGAATCTTATCCTAAAAAGTGTTAAATTTCAAAAAATTAAAAAGAAATTTATATGCCAATCTGCATTTTTGAGGACGAACAATACCTTAATTTCGAACCGTTAATCTATTCACGACCGGTTTTTAATTTGGTCTGCGGAATGACCACTCTGAAGGAGAAAATCATCCGTGCTTTTCCCAAAGAGAAAGTCATGCTTAAATGCCGTAACTATCTTGAACAGTTTGTGAAAGCAGAAAATCCAAAGCTTAAAGTAAATCAATTTGACAATGATGATTACTTGTTTATAAATGGAAGAATCGTTGTTCCTTCAAACCTGAAAAATGTGTTAAAGATAAAGTCAAACGAAGAAAAGGTATTTGTCTCGAACGGATTTGTTGTAGCAGCAAAACTTTCCCGGAATAAAGTTAAAGAAATGGATTTAGATAATGCAGAGGTTATCGATACAAAATTATTCAGTAATCTTCCAGCAGAAGAAGTTGATGTTGAGTATGCAAATTATTTATGGGATCTTATTTATCTGAACGGGAAAGAAATTCAGAATGATTTAAAGTTTTATTCAAAGAGCAAGGTTTCCGTAAAGAAAAAATATACCGGAGTAAATTTTGTAAACAAAAAAAATATTTTCATCGGCAAAGATGTTGATATAAAACCCGGTGTTGTACTGGATGCTTCCACAGGACCAATATATATTGAAAAGAATGTAACAATATTTCCGAATGCAGTAATTCAGGGACCTTTTTACATTGGGGAGTCATCAAAAATAAAAAGCTGTGCAACTATTTATCCGAATGTAAGTATCGGCAAAGTCTGCAAAGTCGGTGGTGAAGTTGAAGATACAATCATTCATCCATTTTCAAACAAACAACACTCAGGATTTCTCGGACATTCATATCTCGGAAGCTGGATAAATCTTGGCGCTGACACCAACAACAGCGATCTTCAAAATAATTATGGCTCAATAAAA
The DNA here is from genome assembly GCA_049667415.1 of Ignavibacteriaceae bacterium. GTDB lineage: Bacteria > Bacteroidota > Ignavibacteria > Ignavibacteriales > Ignavibacteriaceae > IGN2. The sequence continues at coordinate 2,999 of JBATIA010000193.1, read as the reverse complement.
GTCCAGGTAAACGGAAGACACATTGATTCAGGAAAGCAGTTCGTCGGATTGATGATGGGAGATCATTCAAAGACTGCCATAAATACTATGTTTAACACTGGTACAGTGGTTGGGTTTTCTAGCAACGTTTTTGGTGCGGGTTTTCCTCCAAAATATATTCCTTCATTCGGGTGGGGAGGAAGTGACTCGATGAAAGAATACAAGCTTGTAAAAGCTATTGAAACAGCAAAAGCAGTGTTTGCACGAAGAGATAAAAATTTTGAAAAAGATGATGAAGAAATGTTTGAAACTATATTTAATTTAACGAAAGAAGAAAGAAGTAAAAGAGGTTACTAGTGGATCAGGAAACGAACAACCCGGAAATGACAGTTGACTCGCACGTTATTAGAAATTTATATCAGGGTGTGCGTGGACTTGCAATTAAAATTCTAAACAGAATTGATAGAACTGATGCCTACCTTGAGCGGATGCTTGATAACGAAATGAAAGGTACAGAGCTAAGTGGTCCGGATAAAGCTTTGTTGTATGAAATAGTTCACGGAGTTGTAAGATGGCAAGGCAGACTCGACTGGATATTAAATGGTTTTTACAAAGGAACTTTCTCAAAAGCTATTCCGAATTTAAAAAATGCACTTCGTGTTGCTCTTTACCAGATATTGTTTTTAGACAGAGTCCCTGATTATGCAGCTGTAAATGAGGTAGTTGAATTTGTAAAAAAACTTCAAGGGCAAAAACCTGCAGATTTAGTTAACGCTGTTCTCAGAAATATTATAAGAAGTAAAAATGCTATAAGATATCCGGATCCCGAAGAAGATTTAATCGGTTACCTGTCTGCATATTACTCACATCCATCCTGGATGGTTAAAAGGTATTTAGCAAGATTCGGAAGAGAAGACACAGAGAGGCTTTTAATATTTAATAATGAAAAACCTTACCTAACACTTAGAATAAATGCATTAAAGACAAAGCCAGAAGAATTCAAAACATTACTTGAAAATGTGAATTTAAAATACCATCAGGGCACCTACTTACCGGAATTCTTTAAACTACTTAACCTTACTAATATAACTGCGTGGGAGTATTATGCTAAAGGGTATTTTAATATTCAGGATGAAAGTGCCGGGCTTGCATGCAGATTGTTAGATGTTCAGGAAGGATTTCGGGTACTTGATATGTGCGCTGCACCCGGAGGAAAAACAGCTTACATCGCAGCTTTGATGCACTCTAGAGGCGAGGTTGTTGCAATCGATCGTTTTGAAAGCCGACTTAAGATACTACAGAAAAACATGGATAGACTTAATGTTGATTGTGTTAGAACTACTGTTGCAGATGCTCTTGAGTATAAGAGCATACCATTTGACAGAGTGCTTGTTGATGTTCCCTGTTCAGGCAGCGGCACTCTTTCTAAAAAGCCAGATATTAAGTGGAAAAAAGATATATTTGATATCCGTAACCTGAATGTCCTTCAAATAAAGCTTCTTGCTAAGGCAGCAACCCTGGTGAAACCAGGCGGAGTTGTTGTTTATAGTACATGTTCGATTGAGCCGGAAGAAAATTTTGATATAATAAAAAAATTCCTGGAAGAAAATCCAAACTTCAGATTTGAAAGTGCAAAAGAAAAGTACCCCGATGAAATAATAGATGAGAACGGATGTATTCAGACTCTGCCGCACGTTCATAAAATGGATGGAGCTTTTGCAGCAAAGCTCGTCAGAGTTTCTTAAAAATATACTTATTACAAATATCATTAGAAGCTAATATTAAAGCATATGTTAACTAAATTCGCTGAAGAATTAAGAAGTGCCCGTCTAAAAAAGGGCATGTCACTTCAGCAGATGGCAGCAAAAACACGCATCGATTTAAAATTTCTCGAAGCAATTGATAACGGGAACTTCAGTTTTCTTCCTGAGCTGTATGTAAAAGCATTCATTAAGCAATATGCGAAAGTTGTTGACCTTGATGAACAGGAAATGATAAATAGATATGAGGATGCAAAAGCAGGGAAATTAATTGATGAAGATGAATCAAAATCTTTGCTCGAAAAAAAGATAGAGATTGAAAAACCAGTTACTGAAACAAAGGCGGAAGAGCCGGTCAAAGCATTTAATGATGTTGATGTTAAAAAAATAGCTGAGAAGCCACAGGATTTTAAAAAAATATTCAGGTTATTAGCCTATGCTTCAGGAATAATAGTGGTGGCAGTTATTATTTTCATTGCTTTATCCGGAAAAAACTCTGAAATAGTTGTCGAAGAAAAACCCTTTGAAAAAGTACTTGAGGAAACTAAAGATCGTTATGCGGTTCCTGAAGCGAAAGATGAATCATTGGCTACTAGTATTAAACTAGATAGTCTCATATTACAAATAGCCAACGTTGATTCTGTCGATTCAGCATGGGTGATGATTATATATGATGATGAAAGAAAAGAAGATTTTCTCCTCTATCCCAAAAGAACGAAAACTGTAACCACATTCGATAATTTTAGATTTACTCTTGGTAACTCCGGTGTTATTTCTTTGTTGTTAAATAACCAAAAATTGAGATTTGATGGCTTAAGAGGATCGGTAAGACATTTCAAAGTCTCCAGGGATAGTATAGAGCGGCTCTATTCTCCTCCAATACTTAAAGTAGAGTGAAATGTCATCGTTGGTTGAAAAAAAAATTGGATCTCTTAGAGAACAAATTAGGAGGTATGATTACGATTATTACATTTTAGCACAACCTACCATCAGCGATGAAAAATACGATAAACTCTTAAAAGAGCTTGAAAAGCTGGAAGCAGAAAATCCAGAGTTAATTACCCCAGATTCACCTACACAGAGAGTGGGAAGCGACCTTACGAAAGAATTTAAACCTGTTGAACATAAAGTTCCTATGCTTAGCCTTTCTAATACTTACTCTGAAGATGAATTAGTCGATTTTGACAGAAGAGTGAAGGATGGATTAACTTCCGGCGAAAAGGTTGAATATCTGGTTGAGTTAAAAATTGATGGTGCTTC
>JBATIA010000192.1:0-26387 GCA_049667415.1 Ignavibacteriaceae bacterium | reverse complement strand
GCATAGAATGGATATTTGCCCCAGACTTTACTTCCGCCTGCTCTGAAACCAAAAGTTGCGAATGAAATAAATCCAGGTGTAAAATAACCTCTAACATCAAATTCTGAGCGGTAAAATGTTTCAGGTATATTATCTACTGCCGGAAAAACTGAACCAGCTAACTTGAGAAAATAACCATTTAAGGGATAGGATATATTTTCTCTTTCTTCAAACTCCAGACCTAAATGAATACCCAGCGGATTTAATTTATTGAGGCCATAATCACCATATTTAAAGCCAGTTAATAGGGTATCATTTTCAAGTTTAGTTTGGGTTTGAATAAATGAAATACCAACATTTCCTGTGATTCTCTCTGAAAAATTATAATGGCAGGTCGGAAATATTGTAATAAGTTTTTGATCAACACGATAGAAATCATTTTTCTCAAGTTCTTTGCTATAGGCTGTGTTATTCCCATATCCAAAATATCTTGTTACAAACTGCTCACTAAAAGCAAGAAGAATATTCAACTTTCCATTTCTTAATAGCGAATAAAAATCACCCTCGTAAGCTGCCGCGAAACTTCTGAACCTTGTTGCATAACTTACAGTCAATTGCTGCAAGTAATCTTGCGGAATTGCTCTAAAATTATATTTATGTAAGGCAATTCCCCCGCCTAAAGTTAAACCATAGTCCGTGTCCAATCCAAGAATGGGAACTGGCATCCAATTATGTCCACGATCAATTTGCTTCGGTTCATATTTCTCTAATTCATCGTTCGGTTCCGGCCAATCACAATCATCATATACAGTTCCGGGCCCCTGAACAACATTAGTTTTGTTTCCACTGTCATAGAAATAAGTTTTTCTCTGTGCTGAATGAAAAGGAGTTAGACTTAAAAAATAACCCTCGACTATAGATTCGTCAATTAGCTCGTCTTTTCCTTTACCTCCTATAACTCTTACCACTGGTCCCTCATCACACTTTCCATAAATAAAAGCTTTGTCGTCTCCATTATTCAATTGAATTCTAATTTCAACAGTGATTTCATTATCAAAAATTTTGTGGAAGAGCGGGATTCCCTTTTTATTGCCCGTGCCTTTGTCTCTTTTGAAAACAGATACTTCAGTACTTCTATCATCAATCCTGCTAACTTCAGCAAAATCATTTTCATCACTGCAGAAGACTTCAGCATATTTATTTACCACATTATAGAAGCTATTTGAAGCATCAGCTAAGTTATCTCTGCGCGATTTTAATTTCTCAATTATTTCAGTCGCAGTGATTTGATAAATTTCAGGAGGTAACTTGGTTAAAGCTTCTTCAATTACATTATCTGTAATCTTATTTTGAACAAAAGCAGTAACAGAGTCCCAGGAACTTTTATCAAGTTCAGTCAATGCCCTTCTATCAATAAACCTACCATTCCATGTTAAATCTTCCATATCCGGATACTTATAACCAAAATGATTTAATTGCGGAGTTAAATAGGCAGCAAGCGCCGGAAAAACTCCATCATATTTCGAAAAAGCCTGATCACGATCCCTGGGAATCGGGTACCATACTTTTCCATCTGCTTCCTCGTATTTAGCCCAGCGCCACTGATCCATATGTCTGTCCCAATCACCAAGGAGAATATCCATTAATCTGGCTTTAAGGAATTCCTCAGAATCTATTTTTTGATTTCGTTTTTTAGAAAGGTAATTAAGAAGTTTATAGGTACCCTTAACATCGAGTGCCTTTTCAAAACTGGAATCCTCATCTTCGCCGGATGCATCAGGGTGTTCTTCTATGATGCCAAGCATTCCACCAAACTCCTCTTTATATTCGCCTAATAAGTTTTCATCTGGTAAAAAGACTAACATGGGTTCCGCACTTAATACTCCTACCGCTTCAAGTAGAGGCTGGACAACAAAAGGAGCAAATGGATTTGCTGAACTGATTTGATCCTGAATTAAATCATCTGCTATTGTTTCTTGTAATTCCGGTGGAAGTACTTTTGTTGGATCTTTATCTAATGATCTGAATTTCCAAAGTCTTCCATCGTTGCCTTTAAATCGAAGTGATTTTGTTTGGAATCCACCACCTTTCTTTACCGGAGTTAATCCGCCGGCAAAGTTTTTAAGATCAAGAATTTCAACTTTAATTGGAGTCGTCCAGATATCCCTCCAATGTGCACCAAACCAAAATTCATAAAAACCGCTGGCTTTATATCTTTCACCAGGAATGATTGTTATATATTCTTTTTTATAGTTGTTCTGTGGGTATATAAAGGATGCCAGAAGCAGAACGGTCATAAGAAATATTATTGATTTCATAAGCTCTCATCACCTCCAAATGAGAATATATGAAATAAGTTGTTAATATTCATCAACTATCAAACTCTAAGTATTAACTTTTATATAATGATGAGGTGGAAATTATACCAAGTGTAAGCACTATGGAAAAATAAAACGTGATATTTTTTCTAATCATTTAAATTTCTTTTCTTTTAATTTGATAATTGCGATCTGCGCAGATTTCTTTTGTCCTTCATCAGAGATAACTAAAGATCCATCTTTAAGGAATGTAATACCTTCTGTTTGTTTGTGTATTTTATTTTTGAGCTTTAAAGCATTTAATATTTCTCCATCGGGACTTATTTCAAGAATCGCCTCAGGATTTGTCGAGATGATGAAGAAAGTGTTTGTGATAGGATTTATTTCAATACCTGAAGGTGCAAAACCCATGATGTTAAATTTCTTCTGTAATTCTTCCAAAGAAATAAGAAATCTTGGGGTTCTTTCAAGACTCATTTTACTAAGATTAAAAGTATATACTGCCCTTACATTTTTGTATCCTTTTCCGGGATCATTCTTACATGCAAGTAAAAGTGCATTTGTGTGTGCATCATAGCAAATTCCTTCAATATCGTTTCCTCTATCCAGAAAAATTTTGAACTTAACAAAATCAGCCCTTTCATCATTGTGTGTGATAAAGAATTTATAAATAATTCCATTGCTCGTAACAAGATATGCCGAATCCTTCACCGCAGCAATTCCCTCAAAATCTTTTTTAATGTTCTCATCACCTATTTTAATCTGCCCGGTTATTTCGCCAGAGTTGATGTTAAATTTGTAAATTATTCCTTCCTCATCGTTATGAGTTAATAATTCATCCCCGCGTAGTAACGCGAGGCCGCTTATTTCTTTTAGTGATTCAGGTAATTTTATTATGGTAGCGATTTCCGGGTCAAAATCATATTCTCTGAGAAGGTTATTTGGGTGATCCGGGGAAGAATCCCTGCAGGAATACAGCAATAGGAATGACAGGAATAGAAAAACTGATTGTTTAAAATTCATAATTAAAACATTTGTCCAATACTTAAATAAAATCTGAGCGTCTCCGGAGATTTTGCAAGGTTAAGAGAAAAATTAATTGCCCTTTCATTTATACTGAACCAAAAACCTCCCCCGAAAGATGTATGCCATCTGGAAGATTCTTCTCCTTCATAAAATACTCTGCCTGTATCTGTAAATAAGTTCATCCCCAATTTAAAAGGAATTAAGAAATAAACTTTAGCTAAATAATATCTTAGTTCAATTGAACCAAGAAGAGCAACATCTCCAACATATCGATCTCTTGTGAATCCTCTGAGAGTTTTTTTTCCTCCGAGAGAAGCACCTTTATAGAAGGGGTAATTACCCCAGGCAAATTCACTATATGCTCTTAAAGCCAAAGTATAATTCGTTAAGTATTTACCTGAAAAATATGTCCTGCCATCAAGAGAAACATTCCCGAAGAAATCCTTATTGTTTAGAGTTGGAGGATAAATATCAGAATAGATATCAAAATAGTATCCAGTAAACGGCATCTCTTTGTCATCCCGATTATCAAATTTTAGTGAGGTTGAAAGTGCAAAAAAATCAAGTGTCCCTAATCCATAAGGTTCAAGTTCATTTACAAGTCGGTTTTCCTGTCTCAAAACTCTGGATAGTTCAAGCAACAATCCTGTATGAAATTCGATGTCTTCACATAATGGAATTTTCAATAGGAAACCTGCGCCAAAATACTCTTGATTAACATTATAAAAATTTTCTCTAACAAGACTATCGTTCCGGACACTTTCATTTCCAAAACCGTAAAACCGTGTTATTTGCAAACCTGTAAACCTTGCGGGAATTTTTACATTCATTCCATCAATCAAATTGTTAAAATCTACAAGAAATATAAATTCCGATCTCTTCGACAACGTAGCATAAGAACCTGTCAGATCGAATCTATGTGCATACGGTGTTTTTCTAAAATCGTAATAATTAATTCTTCCACCTAAGCCAATTACAAATCCATCGTCGGTGTTATACTCAAATGGTACGAGGACTCCATAATCCCTGTACCTGTCTTCGATCAAAGGTTCATATTTTTGCTGAGGATCATCCGTTTCTACATATTTTTCTATGTTTATATATGTTCCCTCTCCTTCAATAAAAATTGTTTTGTTGCCGGAATCATAAAATTCTGTTTTGGTTTTTGCACTGCGGAATGGGGTAATTCCTAAGAAGTAACCATCAACACGTGAACTATCAACAAGTTCATCTTTTCCTTTACCACCAACAACAATTACACTGGTTCCTTCTTCTACCTGACCTGAAATGACTGCGATATCGTCCCCACCTAAAAGGTGAATACGAACATCATCAGTAATATCATTTTCAAGCAATCGATAAAACAATGGAGAACCTTTTTTATCTCCTGTTCTTTTATCTCTTTTGTAAACGGCGACTTCAGTGGAGTTGTTATTTATTCTTTTTACTTCTGCATATTCATCTTTATCACTGCAATAGACGTCAATGTATTTAGCAAGTACATTAAAAAATTCATCAGAAGCTAACTTAAGTTGGTCTCTTCTTGATTTCAGTTTAGAAATAAGATGCTCTCCTTCAAGATCATAATACTCTGGTGGCAATTGCAGCACAGCATTTTCAATTACTGAATCAGTTAGATTTTCCTGCATAAAAAATGCAACCGAATCCCAGACTGGTTTATCAAGTGTACTTAGAATTCTCCGGTCGAGATGTCTCCCTTCCCAGGTCATATCAAGCATACTAGGCATAGCATAATCGAAGTGAACCATTGAAGTAATGGCAACGGTCATAATTCTCGGAAATAAACCATCATAAAGAGGAAAAGCAAAGTCTCTATCTTTTGGTATTGGTTTCCAGATTCTATGCTTTCCGACTTTATAACCTGCCCATTTCCACTGTCCTGCATGACGGTCTCGATCTCCGATTAATATGTCGAGTAATCTTGCTTTAAGGAACTCAACCACATCAACTTTTTCATCATTATTTTCCTGAAGCTTTTCGTACATTTTGAATGTGCTTAATATCTTATCAGCCCCAGCAAAGTTTAATGATTCATCTTCATATTCTTCCGGATCTTCTTCAATTGTGCCAAGTACTCCTGCAAATTCTTCCCTGAATTCAGCTAACCGTTTATCATCAGGCATTAAATAAATTGTCGGTTTTGAATTGAGAATACCAACTGCATCCATCAGAGGAAAAATTATCACAGAAGAAGCAGGATTTGTAACGCTTACCTGATCCTGCATCACATCAGCTATAATGGATTCACTAAAATCAGGAGGAAGGCTTCGTCTAACATCTTTATCGATTGATCGAAACTTATATTCTTTCCCATCTTCAGCCACAAAGTGTAGCGATTTTGTTTGAAGTCCTCCACCCTTTTTAGTTGGAGTAAGTCCTCCTGCAAAATTATTTAATTTAAGCACAGGTACTTTGATGGGAGTAATCCAGAGATCACGCCAATGTTTGCCCTTAAAAAATTCTGCAAAGCCTTTTGCATCATAATCTCCCGCAATTACAATTTTACTGATATCAATGGAATGATTCATAGTCTCCTGAGCAATAATGAATCCGGGTGGAATAAATGCAGCCAGTAATAAAAAGAGAATGTTTCTTATGCTATGTTTCAACTAAGAGTAAATTGTTGGATGAAAAATACTTTTACTATTGTTAATAAATACAATATTATTTTATAATAAAAGTTATAAGAAGATTATTCCAGCGGTAAATTCATACGTTCTAATATTTCAGAAAATCTGGAATGACTGTGAATTTCCGACCAATACTTACCGTTAATAAAATTTAATCCCCCAAGCTTCTTATCAATTGAAATATTAAGAAGATCGAATACTTTATCCATTTCACCAAAACCCGAATATATAATAGCCAGATCCATTTCAATTGGTGAATCCTCCGAGTCATGTTTCTCCAGTAACGCAAGGTATTCTTTTGCCTTCTCTAGCTGACCAAGCTTTGCATAAATATACCCTAAACCAGCAAGAGCCTTTAACTTATAAGGAGGATTATTCAAATTTTTATTAAAAATTTCTATGGCTTTTTCATACTGTGAAGATTTTAAATAAATCCAGGCGAGGCTGTTCCAACTATCACCAAATTCAGGATCAATTTCAATAGTCATCATTAATTGATCAATGGCGCAATCGATTTGATTATTATTCAAATATGTAAATGATAAAATATAACTTATTGGCGCATTCAATGGATCAAGTTGATGAGCAAGCTCAGCTTCTTTTAATGCCTTCTTATGGTAACCGAGAGTCGATAAAAGCATTGCATAGTATTGATGTGATTCGGCAGAGTTAGGATTTATTTCAAGTGCTTTAATAAAACATTTTTCAGCTTCCTCCCAATTCCAATCATTAAAATAATTTACCATACCTTTAGAAATTTGTGAATCCACAAGGGAGTCATCGAGATTTATTGCCATCAGGGCGTAATCTTTTGCTTTAGAATAGGCTATTTTGTTTGCCATAAAACCAGCAGCTCCTAAGTACAAAAAACAAGCTGATAACCTTGCGTAAGCAAGCGCAAAATCGGGGCAAATTACAGTAGCTTTTTCAAAATGACTAATGGCCTTTAAAACAAAATCCGGTGCCCATTTATTCCAGTAAAACAAACCCTTTAAGTATAAGTTGTATGCATCGATATTTTTGGTTGTTGCCTTAACCAGCCCTTCCGAAGGTTTACGAAGCGACATTGTTTTTTTTAGCTGGTCAACTATTGAACTCGCTATTTCATCCTGAACAGCGAAGATGTCTTCAAGTTTCTTATCATAGTTTTCAGACCACTTGTGATAGCCATTTTCAGAATCAATTAACTGTGCGGTAACCCTGACTCTGTCACCATATTTTCGTACACTTCCCTCTAATACAGTTTTTACTCCAAGTTTCTTCCCTATTTCTCTTATATCAGAGTTTTTACCCTTAAATGCAAATGAAGATGTACGTGAAGTAACTGACAAACCGTCTACCTTAGCCAGAGCATTTAGTAGTTCTTCAGTTATTCCATCGCTAAAATACTCATTGTCTTTTTCGGCACTGAGATTAACAAATGGTAAAACAGCAATAGAATAATTTGTGCCTGACGATTTTCCTCCTATCTGTTCGGGAGTAGGAACTACTATGCCTTCAGCACTTATCGCATAGATTTTTGTTGGTTGTTTAACATTCTTAAGCTCGTACTGCCCAAGGTAAAAGGATGATATTTCTTTCTGATTCTTTAACTCATCATTAATTTTTTCAGAGATAAGTACGCTTCCTGGTAGCGAAATATTTTCTATACGTGAAGCAATATTAACACTATCACCATAGACACCCTCATCATCATATACAATATCTCCTGCGTGAATACCTATTCTTAGTGGTACTTTTGGGTCTTCCTGAAGTTCCTGCTGGATCTTCATTCCACAGATGGAAGCTTCTATTGCGCTGCCAAAAATTGAAAGTGTCCCGTCACCATAATATTGTAATATCTGACCACGGTGTTCGGACACAAGTCTTTCGAGGACATCACGATGCTTGTCTCTAAGAATCTTAGCATGCTTTTCATCTTCCTGCATTAATGCAGTATAGCCCACCATATCGGTGAACATAATTGCAGCAAGCATCCTTAATTCTTTCATTGAATAAAATTATTATTATTTTTATTGAAATTTTTTAATAAGCAGTTAAAAAATAAAAGACTATTCGGCTAATTACAATTTAACCGAGACAAGCGGATTAATTTGATTTTTTATGCAGGGAAGAACCATTCAAATTCTTCCCTCCTTCTTAATGCAATTGATTATTTTTTCTTCGCCGCAACCGCTTCAACGACTGCAATAGCAGTCATATTGATAATATCATCTACTGTAGCTCCACGTTGCAAAACGTGTATTGGTTTTTTCATACCCATAAGTATTGGACCCACAACAGAGGCTTGCCCAATACGGGCCATTAGCTTGTATGCAATATTACCTGAATTCAGATCAGGGAAAATAAGAACGTTAGCTCTTCCTTTAAGATTGCTGAATGAAAAATCACTTTGGATTATTTCGGGAACAACGGCAGTATCAGCCTGCATTTCTCCATCTATAATCAAGTCTGGTCTTCGTTGCTTCACTAAATCAGTAGCAACTTTAACCTTAATAGATTCAGGATAAGGAGCGCTGCCAAAGTTACTAAATGAAAGCATTGCAATTCTTGGTGTTACATCGAACTTTTTGACTGTATCAGCTGCAGATACGGCGATTTCAGCAAGCTGTTCAGCAGTAGGATTGACATTCACGGTAGTATCTGCAAAGAAATAAGCATCTTGTTTTGCAAAGACAATATATAGACCTGAAACTACCTTTATTCCCTCCCTAATACCTACACATTGAAGGGCAGGTCTTATTGTAGTCGGATAACTTGTAGTTAAACCGCTAATCAAAGCATCAGCCTCGCCTAATTCAACCATCATTGATCCAAAATAATTAGCTTTCTTCATGAGACTTCTGGTATCTTTAAGCGTTGCGCCTTTTCTTGAACGTTTTTTGAAAAACGCATCAGCATAAATATTTATTTTATCGCTTACTTCAGGATCAAAAATTTGAAATTCATTTTGTTCAAATCCAAGTCTGTCAATTTCACCTCTAATTATTTTTTCGTTACCCAACAAAATCGGGAATGCCATATTATCATTATTTACAACATGCGCAGCCCTGATTATTTTTTCTTCTTCTCCCTCAGGGAAAACAACTTTCAATGGTTGCTTCTGTGCTTTATGAATCATCACACGAATTAGTTCTTTAGATAATCCAAGCCTTTCCTTTAGTCTTTCTTCGTACTTTTGCCAATCCACTTCTTTAATTTTTGATACGCCGGTCTCAATAGCAGCTTTAGCAACTGCCGGTGCTACGTACCACAATACTCTCGGATCGAAAGGCTTTGGAATTATATATTCTTTACCGAAAGAAAAATCTTCACCTCCATAAGCTCTTATAACCATTTCGGGAACTTTTTCCTTAGCCAGACCGGCTAGAGCCAGTGTAGCAGCCATTTTCATTTCGTCATTTATTGCGGTTGCTCTAACATCCAGCGCACCTCTGAAAATAAAGGGAAAACCAAGTACATTGTTTACCTGGTTTGGAAAATCACTTCTGCCAGTTGCCATAATAAGATCTTCTCTGACTGAAACAGCTTCATCATACATAATTTCAGGATCGGGATTTGCCATAGCAAAAATTATAGGATTCTTACCCATGGATCTTACCATTTCTTTATTTACTACGCCGACTGTCGACAGTCCTATAAAAACGTCAGAACCTTTCATTGCTTCGGCAAGTGAAGAGAAGCCTTTTTGCTGTGCAAACTCTTCTTTATACTTATTCAGGTCTTTTCTATCCTTCGTAATACATCCTTTAGTGTCAAACATCCAGATATTTTCCCTTTTCGCACCAGCCATTATATAGTGCTTACAACAAGATATCGCAGAAGCACCCGCGCCACTCACAACAATTTTTACTTCATCTATTTTCTTACCTGCAACCTCTACAGCGTTGATTAGTGCAGCACATGAAATAATCGCAGTACCATGCTGATCATCATGAAAGACAGGAATATTCATCGTTTCCTTAAGCTTTTCTTCTATCTCAAAACATTCCGGTGCTTTAATATCTTCCAGGTTAATTCCGCCAAATGTCGGCTCAAGGTCCTGTACTGTCCTTATCACCTCTTTGGGATCCTTACTTCTGATTTCGATATCAAATACATCAATGTCTGCGAATCTTTTAAACAAAACTCCCTTTCCTTCCATCACAGGTTTGCCTGCTTCAGATCCGATATCACCAAGACCTAATACAGCCGTTCCATTTGAAACTACGGCAACCAAATTACCTTTTGCCGTGTATTTGTACACATCTTCAACATTTTTCTGAATTTCTCTGCACGGTTCGGCAACACCAGGTGTATACGCAAGCGAAAGATCCCGCGAAGTTTAGAAAGGTTTAGTAGCTATAACCTCAATTTTACCAATCCGCTCCGAAGAATGATATTCCAGAGCTTCTTCTTTTCTAATCTTCATTTTTTTAAACTCCTGCTAATTATGTTTTCCAATAACATAGATAATTTTCCAAAATTAATTCGAATGATCTTGTGTCTTCGTGTTAACAATGGAAATCTTAAATCGATATGCTGGATGATGAATAAATTAATTAAAAACAGCCAGAGAATAACGAGTGTATTCTAGTTCGTTTCTCAAATTTCAAAATAGTTATGTAACAAAATTACTTGAAATTATTGAATAAGCCTAAGTTGCAAACATCATTAAGGAGAAATAAGAGCTAATATTTGATCGCAATTTTGATTATGGATTTAAAATTGGTTTGGGTTTGCTTTCTTTTGCAGCTTCTTCAATCATTTTATGGGAAAGTTCCTTACCTAAATATAGATCAATAAAGTAGTGAAGAACATATAAGAGCGGTGTGAGAAAAACTGCTACAACAAACTTATAGATATAATTAACCACGCCTATAGCCAGGACCAATGATAAATCCCACCCAGCTCCAAAATAGAAGGCAATAAGGAGTACTACAAAACTGTCAATAAACTGTGAAACAAGTGTCGAACCAGTAGCACGCAGCCAAATTTTTGAACTTCCTGTAAAAGACCGAAGAAAATGAAATACATAAACATCCACTAACTGCCCAATTAGAAACGCTACTAAAGATCCTATAATTATCCATAATCCCTGCCCAAAAATAGTGTTAAAAGCAAGATCCATATTTAATATTCCATAAACAGTCTCACGCTCAATCCAGAAGTCAGCAGGATTTAATCTGATTGCAAAAAAGACCATCAGAAAGGCATATGCTATAAGGGATGCAGCAGTGAATGACATAAACCTCACCCCTTTGCGACCAAAATATTCATTTATGATATCGGTCATAATAAATACAACCGGCCAAAGGAGTACTCCTGCAGTTAAGTTAAATGAAAGATTACTTTCTCCAAAAAATGAAAGATTGATTGGTTCTAAACCCAACCATTTTTCAAGTGAGAAAATCTTCACTCCAATAAATTCTGCCAGGAGTGCATTTGCTACAAAGAATACTCCAAGAATATAGAAAAGTGTATTACTTTTATCTCGCATTTGATTTTCTGGTTATTATAAATTTGGCGAGCAATATATAAAAAAAAGCGGTACCGTTAATGATACCGCTTGCGTGGAGAGAGTTGGTTATTAAGCACTACCTTCTACTTCGTTCTCTTGAATTATCCTTTTTCGTCGTTCTATCCGTTTTGATTTTAGTCTCACTACGTTTGTTCTGCTGATTATCATTCCTATTTTTTTCTTTTACTTCGTTTCTTTTCACCTGATCATTATTTGTTACTCTTGTGTTCTCACGCTTCACTTCTTTTTTTTGCTCCTGTCTATTTCTATCGATATCTAAAGATTTGTTTGTTTTAACTCTGCTCTGATCTTTAACCTGATTTTGGTTTCTTGTATTAACATCACTATTCTTTCTAATGTTTTCATTTTGTTTGTTAATCTTATCAGTTTCTCTTTTTCGCGTTTCAATATTATCGTTTTTCTTGTTTTCATTCAGCTCAGAGTTTCGCTTAGTCTCCGTCCTATTTCTATCAAAAACTTTATCAACATTTTCTTTCCTATCATTTCTGGTTTGATCGTTCTTTCGCATATCGAGATTTCTGTCTTTGGATTTATCCTCTCTTTTTTCAGTCGACACATTTTCTCTTCGTCCAATCTGTACCTTATCAATTTCTAAAGAAGTTTTTCTGTTTTCTCGTTTGATCTCCATACGACCTAAATCGTTTCTTACCAATTCATCTCGTTTCAAATCAAGTGTTCGGATTTCATCTCTGTTACGATAACTATCCCTATCCAGATCTTTAGCATCTCTAACTCTTGTCAGATCACGCTGCTTTATTTTTTGACCGGATCGTGTACTAATGTATTTAACATCAATTCCTCTGTTTTGGACTCTGCCATTTCGGTAGGTATAGTCGTGTCTGTATTTTGTCCCGCTATGAATCCTATATTTATATCCCGGTTCTACATAGTAGTTATACACGTAAGGATCACAGAAATAATTGTAATTCACAAAGTGCCAGTGATAGTAAGGAGTATAATATGCGCTGGTGAAGTATATCCCAACCGATACTGAGAATACTGCATAAGGATGCAGCGGAGCCCAGCCGATGTAGTTGTTATCATATCTCCATTCTACCCACGCCGGAGCCCACTCATAGTCAGGATACCAGAGCCATCCATAATAATCATCAAAGTACCATCTGCCATAATGATAAGTGATGTGTCCGAAAGGTTCGTACGAATCCCAATACCAGCCATCGTATGTCCAAACCCATCTTCCGACATTATAGGGCATCCAGTTAGTGCGAATTATTGTTGGTCTCCAAACTACAACTCCATAATCAACTTCAATCCAGGATCCGTATGGAGCGAGTTGCGTGTAGAAATATCCACCCACCCCGTGATGATGTCTTTTTGCTTCTGCATTAAAAGTTACTGCGACAAAAAGAACTACTGCAAAAATTATGATCCGTTTCATTTTACACCTCCGTGTTATGTTTACGGTTCATAAAGTTCAATGAAGATGCCAACAACAAAAAAATTGATTTTGTTCGAAAATAGGCTAAATGCAAAGATTACATGTCTATTTAATTAGACAAAAAGATTCTGAAGTGTATGCTGGAAAATTATCGTTTTAGTTTTCGTGACTTCCATAAAAAGTTGCCGAATGCACCTACAAGTCCTGTAAAGATGATGTATGGAATTTGAATAATCTCAGCAACAAATAAATATTTTAACTGAAGGTCGCTGAAAAGTAATTCTTTACCTTTCAATAGAATTCTAAATTCGAATATGATTTTTAAGATTATTGAAAGGAAAAATAATAAGAGGAATGAAGAGTTAATTACCAATCCGAGAATAAGTTGTGCTATCAATCCTACATAAAAAGCATAAATAAGAATTAGCTTCAACACTAGACTTTTATCACCGTAAAACAAACCTTTACTCGCCCATCTTTTTCGCTGTTGATAAAAATCGCCTATAGTTTTGTTCGCAGAGGTTTTAACTATTGCGCTTTTATCAATACAGAATTTTACTTTAAAGTCGGAGTCTTTTGAGATTTTTTGCATGAGCAATTCATCATCACCTGAAGATAAATTCATCTGATCTTTAAAGCCTCCAACTTCATCGAATACTTTTTTTCTGTACGCAATGTTTGCAGCGTTACATATTGTTGGATGACCTGCGCCAATTAATCCCGCACCACAAAGAACCAAACCTGCAAATTCCATTTTTTGAAATTTTGAGAAATAACTATTATCTGTCTCAAATTCGACTGGACCAGAAACAAAGCCAGTTAAAGAATCAAAAGACTGAGTTAAAGATTTCAGCCATTCTTCATCATGTATGCAATCTGCATCAGTTGTTACAATAATTTGCCCTTTGGCATTTTCTATTCCATATCTAACAGCTCTTTTTTTATGAGCATTCAGTGAATAGTCTTTAGGAACTGTAAAAATCCTGATATTGCTTCCCTTCACACTCTTATTCAGCAGATCAAGAGAATTATCTTCGGATGAATCGTTCACATAAATAGCTTCAAATTTATCTTTAGGATAAACTTGTGCTTCAATCGATTTTAGGTTTGCTATTATATTTTTTTCTTCATTCCTGAATGGGATAATTATAGAAATATATTCATGTGCAAGTGTTTCAGTGAGTGAATTTTTTAAATTTTTCAATCCTCGTGATATAAGCAACAAAAATATCAGATAGTGGATTAATAAAAATAAACAGGCTATGAGAAGAAATAATACCAGAGAGGACAAATCATTTGCCATTTTTTCTAAAAAACATGCCTACACCTATTAAAGCAGGAAACAGCAGGTTTATAATGAAAAGTAATATTGATGCATTAAAAGCAACTGAAGCGCTTTCTCCCATTTGTGTCAGGTAGTACACTGATGCTCCCTCCCTTATTCCTAATTCACCCAGAGATATTGGAGGAATAACAGTTTTTGTAAACATAATTAAGTTTGCTGCCCATAAATAATGAAAGTAATCATAATGATTAGAAAAAGCTGATACAAGCAGCGCATATTGTATTAAGAAACATGAGTAAAACAGGAAGGAAATCAGGAACATTTTGTAGAAATATTTCCTATCCAGGTTTTGGAAGATTTTAATTTTATCAAAAAAGCTTTTTAATTTTTGAGATGATTTGATCTTTGAAAATAAAAGAGTATTCCAAAATTTCTTACTTAAGAGCAATAAAATTAATATGTAGAATAAAGTAAAAGTTATAATAAAAAGGGCAACAACTATATAAAGGGAAACCTGATAATAGAAATAAATGAAGAAAAGACTTGAAACAGATCCAAGAAGGGCTACAATGAGTAAAGGGAAAAATTTATCAACCAGGGTTGCTAAAGTTACCTGCAACAACGATTTATCTTTAAACTCAATGCCACGACCAAAATATTCTCCCACACGTAAAGGTGTTATAATTCCAGCAGAAAAACCATAAAACAAAGAACGAATACTTTTCGATTTATCATTTACCCCAAGAACCTCACGGGAGGTTAGGTTCCATTTAGTATATTGAAGATAGATATTAATTACTCCTAAAAGTACTACCACACCTATAACATAAAGATTTGCATTGCTTAGTGCATAGACTATCTTATCATATTCCACTGACTTAATAAGAAAAAAAAGTAACCCTACTGTAATTAATATTTTAGCGATAATAATAAGAGTAGTTTTGTTAACTAAATTAGCTCGTCTGGTAAAAGAAAAAGTATACTTATTATTGGATTCCATAATGTTTCATTGTTCAATTTCAAAGATATTTACTTTTAAACCTTCGGTGCAATTTGTACACATCGGAACAGACTTTCTACTTGAAAGAATTTTATTTCTGAAAGCCGAATATTCCTTCGACGTCCAAACATCATCAAATGATCGGCCGTTTACTATACCAACCTCATTCAATGCATCCTTGTCAAAACAGCAAGGGACTACCCTTCCATCCCAGGTAATTACGGAGGTTCTCCATAAAGCAAAGCAATGATTTTTTATTTCATATTTTATTTTGAAGGATTTGTTATTAAGAATATATCTTCTATACTTTTCATTTGTTGGAAGAAATTTAAGTGCATTCTCGTAAGAAGAAATTTGCATTGTCTTGAAAACCAATTTATCAACACCGACCTCCCTGCAATATTTTCTTATATCCTCCATTTGATGCTCATTCTGTTTCATTACAATAAATTGAAACTCAATAAAAGGTTTTTTTGATCCGCGCTCTTTTTTGCGATTAATTAATGATCTTAATCCGGCATCTGCTTGTTCAAAGCTTCCTCCAACACGATATTTCTGATAACTTTCCTCATCCAAACCATCGACTGAAAAAATTAGTTTATCAGGAGAATTATCAAGCACTAATTCAACGTTTTTCTCATTCACAAAATGTCCGTTAGTACTAATGGAAACATACACATTCTTAGTCTGTGCATACCTGATCATCTCGGGCAAGTTTTTATTTATGTAAGGTTCACCCTGAAAAAACAACTGAATGTAAAAACCTGTACAGCTTATTTCATCAATAAGCTTTTTGAAATCATCGGTTTTTAATAAACCTAAGGGACGTGTTAAACTACCTAATCCGGACGGACATTCTGGACACTGAAGATTACAATGATTTGTTGGTTCAATGGAATAAGATATGGGCATTCCCCAAATGATGGATTTACCTAAAAGTCTCGATAGATAAAAGGAACTTAGTATCTTAATAGCGTTCCCGGCTCTTTTAAAGGTAAAATATTTGAAAAAATTTATTTCCAAAGAATAAAACGTTTTTATTAATTGATCAATTAAAAATAGGAAAACGACTTGTAACCTGAAAGATTCATTCTTTTAAAATAGCAGTTAAAAGCAGTATCTTTCGCAAAATAATCTGGCTAATTCATTCAACGAGGATTAAATGTACATAAATTTTAGTGATATACCAGGACATCAGAATCTATTCCTGGATTATTTATATGAGTTTGAAAATGTTACCGACTTTTATACATATGATTTCCGAAACAGAGAGAACTATCTCAAGATATTTAAAAGTATCACCGAAAACAGACGAATATTATCACCCGATATTAGTTCATTAATTTCCGGGCAGTACACACATCTCAGTACATCAGAACTAACTGAAAAAAACATAAAGAAACTTTCAGATAAAAAAACACTGGCAATTGTAACCGGGCAACAGCTTGGAATTATGGGCGGACCACTATACACATTTTACAAAATTATTACAGTAATAAAATTAAGCCGTTTTCTTTCCGAGAGATATGATGATTATAATTTTGTACCAGTATTTTGGCTAGAAGGTGATGATCATGATTTCAACGAAGTAAGATCAATTAAAATTATTGATGAAGCAAATACACTTCTCACTATCGGGTATAAGGAGGAGATTGAAGAAGATGATGCAAAACAGAGTGTAGGATTCAAAAAATTTGATGATTCAATTAATGATTTCTTCAATAATCTCAATAAAGGTCTTAAGGATACAGAATTCAAATCTCCTTTAGTTGAGCAACTAAAAGATTTTTATAAAGAAGGTAAATCATTTAAAGAAGCTTTCAAAGATGTGCTATTTAAGTACTTTGATGAATATGGATTAGTAATTTTTGACCCACAAGATTATGCTATAAAAAGACTTCTTAAACCAGTTTTTAAAAAAGAGATAACTGATTTCAGACTTCACACAGAAAAGCTTGTTCATTTTAGTGCCACACTCGAAGAATTATACCACGCACAGGTGAAAGTTAAACCGGTAAATCTATTTTTGATGGTTGATGAAGGCCGGCATTCCATAGAACCTGTAGAGAATGAGTACAGACTAAGAAGGAAAAGGAAAAGCTTTACACAAGAGCAATTACTGGAGTTACTTGAAAATGAGCCTGAAAAATTCAGCCCAAACGTACTGCTTAGACCTATTTGCCAGGACTATTTACTTCCCACCGCATTTTATGTAGGCGGACCCAGTGAAATTTCGTACTTTGCGCAAATCAAACCTTTATATGAATTTTATGGAATTGTTCCACCAATAATTTATCCGCGTTCATCAGCAACAATTCTGGAAAACGTAATTTCAAACATCCTGGAAAAACATTCTATAGAGATAAACGAATTATTCATTGATGTGGACAATGTTAAAAAGAAAATAATCAATTCAGTGGAAGAACGCTCGATAGATGATATGTTCGATGGATTAACAAATCAAATGGAAACTGCTTTTGACCAGCTGAAAGAAAAATTAATCGATCTCGATAAAACTATAGCCGATTCTAGTAACAAGTACAGAGATAAGATATTCGGTTCAATAAATGAACTTAAAACAAAAGCTGAAAAGGCTCAGCAGAAAAAGTATGAAGTAACATTAAGGCAAATAGACCGTGCAGCAGTTAATCTTTTTCCAAATTTTAATTTACAGGAGCGCGAGCTTAACTTCGTTTATTTTGCAAATAAATATGGTGATGATTTCATCAGGAATATTTTTGACAAGCTGCAAATAAATAAATTTGAGCACCAGGTAATTAAAATCTAGCGAGCAATTGAATTAATCTGATCAAGAAAGTCTGGATTGGAAATAGCAACTGATTCAAATCCCTCTACTTTTCCCCCTTCTTGCAAAAGAGATGATAAAATAGCAAATGCCATAGCTATTCGGTGATCACCAAAACTATTAAATGTGTAATTTGATTTTTTTATCTCCCCTGAAATTCTGAAACCATCTTCATATTCTTCCGAATCTAATCCTAACAAATGAAAATTTGAAATAAGAGATTTTATTCGATCCGATTCTTTAACTCTTAATTCATAAGCGCCCCTAACTTCAAAAACTCCTTCCGAAAATATTCCCGCTACTGCCAAAATCGGAATTTCATCCATAATTAATGAAATAATTTCAGGGTCTATCTTTACATTTGATAATTCACTCGACTTCACGAGCATATCACCATAAAGCTCATTATTAGATTCACCATTTATTTCAATCTGAATATTTCCTCCCATCCTTTTAAGCAAATTAGTGCTTTCAATTCTTGATGGATTTAGTGAAACATTATTAAGCATGAGTTCCGAATTTTTTGAGAGCAGAGTTAGCACAATAAAGCACATTGCGGAAGATATATCGCCTGGAATAAAATATTCTTTCGGTTCGGGGTAATTTTTTCTTGAACTAATTGAAGTGATTTTCCCTTCTTCTCTTTTAACACTTAAATCTAAGAGATTTTCCGTATGATTCCTGGTATAAACTGATTCAATTACAGAGGATTCATCTTCCAAATGTAATCCGGCTAAAAGAATTGCACTTTTAACCTGGGCGCTGGCTATTGGTAATTCGTAATTTACGGATTTTAGATTTGCAGCAGGATAAATTTTAATGGGAAGCTTTCCATCACTACTTCTAATAGTGCTGCCCATAAGAATTAATGGTTCGAGTATTCTTTTCATCGGCCTGGTAGAGAGTGATGCATCACCTTCAATAACTGATTCAAAGTTTTGAGCAGCAAGTATTCCCGAAAGTAACCTTGCAGTTGTTCCTGAATTACCAGCTTTAAGAGTTCCGGAGGGAGGACTGTAACCTTTGAATCCCCTTCCGTAAACAAAAGTTTTATCACCTGAAGTTTCAATTTTTATTCCCAAAGATTTTAAGCAGTGAATAGTTGATTTTATATCTTCACTGTCAGGCAGATTTACGATAGATGATACCCCTTTTGCAAGTGAAGATATTAGTAGTGCCCGGTGAGAAATCGACTTATCTCCTGGGAGAGATAGTGTGCCTGAGACTTTATTAATTTTAGAAAATGATTGAATCACTTGTTAGTCTTGTGGATCATTTTTTTGCCCATTCATTTATCAGCTTTTTGAGTTCCTTTGAGCTTAGTTCGCTTTTTTCATAAAGTCCTTTTAGGTTTCTCTGTCGTAAAGCTTCATAAATAGTAATTGCAGCGGAAACGGAAACATTAAGACTTTGCACCATTCCATACATAGGAATATAAAATCTTTCATCAGCGAGTTCCTCAGCTTCATCGGATAACCCTCTATGCTCATTCCCAAAAACTATAGCAGTCTTTTTTGTGAATTCCAAATCGTAGAGACTTTTTGAATCAGAATTGAGAGATGCAGCATAAATTTCAAATTTTTCTTTTTTCAGCTGCTTAAAACATTCATCAACAGTTTTATACTTCTCTTTTTCAATCCATTTATATGCAGATGCCGATGATTTCTTTCCTATCTTCGGAAATTTTTCAATGTTATAGACTAATGATACTTTAGGTACGCCAGCAGCATCGCAAGTCCTGAAAATTGCGCTGACGTTATGTGGATCATGAATATTTTCAAATACAACGTGGAGAGAAGGCTGCCTTTTTGATAGCACCCAATTAATTTTTTCAATTCGTCGTTCTGTCCGGAAATTGGAATCAGACACTTTTGTAAAATACTAGTTTATAAATTGATCGATCTTTTACTCTTCTTGCTTTATCAAGCTTGAATTTTTTAATATCGGTTTTAAGGTAAAATGCAGCTAATTCAATAATTTTGGATAATACGGTATCTTCATCGTGAGCCCAGCTTTCACAACCAGATAGCGAAGGGATTTCGGCAGTAAAGCCATCATTTGTTTTTGTGACAACAATATCAAGAATCATAGCAAGAAAAAAAAATTCATTCAGCTCGATACAATTTTCACACTTGCACTTGCTCCAATCCTATCTGCACCAGAAGCTATCATTGCTTCAGCATCTTCTTTGGATCTTATACCTCCCGCTGCTTTCACACCTAAAGAACTTCCGACAACATATTTCATTAAAGCAACATCGCCGACAGTAGCACCACCCTTACTAAATCCCGTTGAGGTCTTCACAAAATCGGCTTCAGCTTTTTTACAAATAAGGCATGCTTTAACCTTTTCTTCGTCACTAAGTAGCGCTGCTTCAATAATCACTTTAACCAGTACACCACTGCTTTTAGCAGTTTGAACAACCTGCAAGACATCATTCTCAACATATTCGTAATCACCTGCCTTTAATCTTCCAACATTAATCACCATATCAATTTCTGTAGCACCATTTTGAATTGCCTGTTCGGTTTCAAACTTTTTTACATCCGTTGTGTTCGCACCCAGCGGAAAGCCGACAACAGTACAGACTCTTACATCTGTGCCTTTCAACAATGATGAGCATAGAGAAACGTAACCCGGATTAACACATACAGAAGCGAAATGGTATTTTTTTGCTTCCTCACATAGTTCAGTGATTTCAGCAGGTGTCGCATCTGGTTTAAGCATTGTATGATCAATTTTAGAGGCAATGTTTTTATCTTTAAGAGAATTTCCAATCCCCTTTCCCGCTGCTATCCTTGAAGCACCAACATCAACAATGCTTTTTACCGTTTTAGGCTGTGTGATTACGTTCGTTTCCCAGCCTTTGCAGGAATCACCGTAGCAGTAATAATCTTTTAAAACTTTTTCCAAAAATTCAGGAGAAACATCTTCATCAGATATTTTATGATTCATTTTATTCACCATATTTTATGAATGCCTCGTAAGTGTTTTTTAACAGCATTGCAATTGTCATAGGTCCGACTCCACCAGGAACGGGTGTAATATAAGACGCTTTCTTTGATACTTCATCAAAATCTACATCTCCAACAAGACGATACCCTTTTGCTGCTGCTTTGTCTTCTACCCGGTTTATGCCAACGTCAATAACGACAACTCCCGGTTTAACCATATCCCCCTTTACAAATTTCGGGGATCCCATTGCTGCTATTAAAATATCTGCTTGCTTAGTGTAATATGAAACATCAGGTGCTGCACTATGACAAACAGTAACGATTGAATTCGCAAATTCTTTTTTCTGAAGCATAATGTTAGCAATCGGCTTTCCGACAATGTTGCTTCTTCCCAGAACAACTAAGTGTTTTCCTTTAGTTTCAATATTATAACGAATAAGTAACTCCTGTATGCCTGCAGGCGTGCACGACCGAAAAGCTGGTTTACCAATTACAAGATTCCCAACACTTATCGGGTGAAATCCATCAACATCTTTTTGGGGTGAGATTGCTTCAATAACTTTATCTTCAGCAATGTGTTTTGGAAGAGGAAGCTGAACAAGAATACCGTTGTATTTTTTATTGTGATTATAAGAATTGATTAATCCGAGTAAATCTTTTTCCAAAAATTCTGTCGGTCGTTTTTCTGTAATCGCTCTCATTCCGATTTCTTCGCAAGCTTTTGCTTTACCTTTAACATAACTCTCCGATGCCGGATTGTCCCCAACAAGAATTGCAACTAATCCCGGAACATCTTTTCCTTCAGAATTAAGCTTTTCAATACCCGACTTTAGTTCGGCACGAATTTCCTGCGCTATTTTTTTGCCGTCAATTAAAATCATCGTTAGTTAGTCTTAACAAAATCCGGGAATAAAATTCTTTCGATATGTGTAGTCTTACCTGAATCAGTATCTACCTTCAAAAAAATCCCGCAAAGATGAACATCATTTGTTGCAGATTCATACTTTTGAGGTGTCTGGTATAAAAACCTATTGATAGCGGCTTGCGCTTTCATACCAATCACAGAATCATAAGGACCGGACATACCAACATCAGTTATGAAGCCAGTACCTTTTGGCATTATGCGTTCATCAGAAGTTTGAATATGTGTGTGAGTTCCGATCAATGCACTAACTCTCCCATCAATGTAATGCGACATAGCAATTTTTTCTGCAGTTGCTTCGGCGTGGAAATCAATAATAATTACTTTTGTTTCTGTGTTAAGTTTGTTTATAACCCAATCAGCAGATCGGAAAGGACAGTCTATTGCAGCCATAAATGTTCTTCCCTGCAAATTTACTACAGCAACTTTCCCCTTTTTAGTCTCAGCGATATAATATCCGTTCCCGTAAGTTCCCTTGGGGTAATTTAGAGGCCGTAATGCCCTCGGTTCTTTTTTAAGATAGTCCTGAGACAAATGCTTATCCCAGGTATGATTTCCACCAGTAAGAACGTGAATGCCTAAATCAAAAAGTTGTTTTCCTTCCTTTTCTGTACAGCCTTTACCATCTGAAGCATTTTCTCCGTTAGCTATTACAAAATCGGCTTTGTATTTCTGAATGAGTCCGGGTAACCAGGTTTGAACGAGATCCATCCCTGGTTTTCCAACAATATCACCAATAAATAAAATATTAATTGAGGGCATGAGGTGTTAATTTTTGTCTGCCAATATATTCAAAATCGCAGAGAATTCACAGAAGGATAATAAAAGGGTTTGTAGCAAGCTATTGCAATCTTTGATACTAAGTATTAAACAAACTTTTTCATATTCTTTTTAAATCTTACTCCTATCTTCTTCCTAATTAGTAAATTTGAATAAGTAAATCATAAAGGTGTTGTGAAAAGTAAAAAAATCATTCTTTTTACCCTGGCACTTATTGGCATTTCAACCATTGCTTTTTTACGTTCCAAATATCTACATACGGTAGTTGTTGACGAAGCATTTATTTTTTTCAGATATGCAGAAAATGTAGTCAAAGGTAACGGATTTGTCTGGAATATTGGTGAACTACCTGTAGAGGGTTATTCTTCCTTTTTGTACCTGGTGATTTTTATTTTCGGGAAAGTACTTAGTCTTGATCCTATAATTTTAAGCTTAGTGGTTGGAGTTGTTAGCTCAACACTGACACTTTACCTTACTTTCCTAATTTACCAACAGCTTAATCCAAATCTTGTTAAGGAAAATATCTTTACAGTTTTCATTATCGGGGTAACTCCATCATTTTTATACTGGTCAGTGGCAGGTATGGAAACATCATTTTATTCGATGTTCTTTCTTTTAACAATCTACCTATTTCTTACCAGAGAGATAGATTTCAAATCATTGTTATTAAATGGGATAATGTTCGGATTACTATGCCTGATAAGATTTGAAGCAACATTAATTTTTCTCTGTTCTCTTCTTTACATCATGAAAAAGAAAAACTCATTAATCACTTACCGAATAAATAAGGAACAAATAATTTTTACTTTGGGGTTTTCACTAATATTTCTAACTTATTTTATCTGGCGATGGATTTATTTTGGACAATTCTTGCCCAACACTTTTTATGCAAAAACCGGCGGAGGTCTTGCTCAAGTAATTGGCGGTCTTGATTACACTATTATCTCTTTAAGAAAATTTTTTGGGTTCGGCTGGTTTATCATTTTTCTTATTTTGCTTGCTTTCAGGTTCAAAATGTTATCTGGCAAATCAGGATTTCTTTTTGGATTGGGTACTGTTTCGGTAATAGCAACAATTTTAATCGGTGGTGACCATTTTTATGGAGGAAGATTTATCCTTCCTGTGCTGCCATTGCTGCTTGTTTTTATACCTCCTTCGCTAAATAGATTATTAAATCTGAAGACGCTTTTAGAATCAAATAGAGAAATAATTTTATTTTTATTTTATTTTGTAATGGCTGGTATATTAGTTTTTAAGCTGCCTGTAAAAGAAGCAATGTTCGGAGCAAAAAACCTGGTTGAAGGAAAAAAAGAAACTGTTACGGTTTATAACGACTGGATAGATGATTACATTTTTGAATGGCAGAATGGTTTTATTTTAATGGGAAAAGAATTAAAAAAAATATCTACTCCTGATGATTATATAGCAGTTACCCCAATCGGAGCAATTGGATATTATTCAAAAATTGGTGTGATTGATATGGTTGGAATTGTAGATCCCTTCATATCAAAAGAGGATTTTAAGGATGAGTTTATACAAAACTGGATTCCGGGACACAATAAAGGCAACGGGGCATATATACTTTCGAGAAAACCAAAGTACATTCAGCTAGTTGATTTTTTGACCAGGGAACCACACGAAACGCCCTTCGAAAGTTCATTTAGGCTTAAATCGATTAAAGAAATCTGGTTTTCTAAAGATTTCCAAGCAATGTATGAATTTAAACCAGTAGAAGTGACAGATGGATGGTTCTATAATTTATATGTTAGAAAAGATTCAAATTAATATTTGATAAAAAGAGTATTTTATATTATTAAAAATTACAAATGACTTCCAACAGAATTTTAAATAATATGCTTTCAAAAACTGAATTTTCAGTTATTGATGTTGAGACAACCGGCTTATCGGCAAGAACTAATAATATTATTGAAATTGGTATTGTGAAGATCAAAAATCTAAAAATCTCGGATAAATTCACATCACTTATTAATCCTGGTTATAATATTCCTTCCTTTATCACACAGCTTACGGGAATTACAAATAGAGATGTTAGCCATGCACCACCTTTCGATTCCGTTGCAGGAAAAATTACAGAGTTTGTGGGTGACTCTGTAATATCGGGTCATAATTTTAGCTTTGATGAATCTTTTTTAACAGCAGAATTTTTAAGGAATGACAGAATCCCATTTGAAAACCACAAAGTATGTTCACTGAAAATAGCGCGGAAATTATTCCCCGGATTGAGAAGTAAGTCTCTTTCTTCAGTTGCATCATTTTTAAAGATACGAAATCGTAATTCACACCGTGCTCTTGGTGATGCTGAAACAACCGCTAAAGTACTTATTAAAATGATAAAAAAACTTTCCGATGAAGAAGGAATAGAAACGCTTGATGACCTGATCAGTTACCAGAGTTATTTAATAAATAATTTTTCAAAAAGTAAAATCAAACCGGCTTTGCAGGATGCACTATATTCCCTGCCTGATTCTCCCGGGGTATATTATTTCCTGAATAAAAAGAATGAAGTAATTTATGTAGGTAAAGCTAAATCTCTAAAGCATCGGGTAAGAAGTTATTTTGCAACTACAGCAACTGGCAAACCAAAAAAGATTGTAAAACAAGCTGCTAAAATAAAAACTGAGATCACAAACTCTGAGCTCACTGCACTTCTTCTTGAAGCAGAAAGCATTAAGGTAATTAATCCAAAACATAACCGGCAGCTTAAAAAATATGGCAATAAATATTTTATCAAGTTAGATAAGAGCAAAAAGTATCCGAAAGCAGAAATTTCAAATAAATTTGAATTTGACGGTAACGATTATTTCGGGTTATTTATTTCACGACGGAGAGCAGAACTGGTTCTTAATATTGTTGATAAAACATTCGCTTTACGCGAATGTAATGACAAAGAATTTCGGAAAGGAAAGAGATGTTTTCTTGCAGAAATTGAAAGATGCACAGCTCCCTGCATAAAAAGTACTGACCCTGATTATTTTGAGGAACTTGAAAAAGTTTACGAATTTCTTTCCGGAAGAAACCAATCGGCTCTGGACCGGATGCTGAATAAAATGAAAGAGTATTCACAAAAAGAACAATACGAAAAGGCCGCTGAAACAAAGCAGGTAATAGATTTAATACTTTCGCAGACCCACAAATCATCCCTCCTTGCTGAGCCTGTAAATAAAGCTAATGTACTGTTTGAAATTACTGAGGGTATTAATCGCGATTATATACTTCTATTGGAAGGTAAATACTTTATTAAAAAGGATTCACATTCGGAAATGGATAGTTTTGAAAACGCGTTAGATGATTATTTCGCAAATACTGTCAGAACCGATATAAATCCTACTGAGGAAGACCTGGAAAAAATGAAGATCTCCCTTAATTGGCTTACTAAGAACCGAAATAAAGTAAACATATTTTATTTGAAAGAATTTAGTTCAAAAGAAGAATTGTTTGGGGCATTAACAAGCAACAGAGCTTCCTCAAAAAAATCGTTCAATAATTTTAATCTAAAAAGGCTGGCAGTCAGTAGTTTTTCAGATGAAGAAGATGCCATCGGATAAACTTGATAAAATACTGAACAATAAAACACTTGGTTCTTCTGAGTTAACAGCTCTTCTAAACAAATATTTCCTTTCTATTCGAAATAACCATCCTGAATTAACAAAATCAATCAATCTTGCTAATAATAAACTGGGACATTTTGAAGTAATAAATTCATACCTTAATGAGCTGAATAAGTG
>JBATIA010000191.1:0-4528 GCA_049667415.1 Ignavibacteriaceae bacterium | reverse complement strand
TCCGGTATCCGGTATAGCTGCAGTGAAGCGAATAGAGTCTGTTTGTGTACCAACCGCGTTTATAATACCATTTATTATAAAGCGGTAATGTCCCTGAAAAATAACTTCTACACCAGGTTCAATTGTTAATGCAGAATCAGCATGAATGGTTATATCATCATTAATATGATAGGGGGAATTTGCCGCTGTCCACATACCAGAAACATAACCTCCGGGTATAATTGTTTGCGAGTAAGTGGGCCAAAGAGATATAAAAAATATTAATGCGATTGACACAAAGAAGAGAGAAAAGTTTTTCATTATTAACCCCATTTAAAAGTGAAAGAAATATATATAAACGATTTACTCGTAAGGAAATTTTCGGTAAGCAATATTCTGTTAGTACAAATTCGCATTATTCAGAACGCACAACAGTTTTTGAACAGATGAAATTTCTAAATCAAATTTTGTTAATTTACTTGTTAGAAGCAACTTTGCTTGTCTATTGGTGATAGTTAGTAATAAGCAAGTAAGTCATTAAAGAAATGGAATAATTTTATTCATATGGAGAAAACTTCACTCCAGGACTTTAAATAATGTAAACTATTGTAGTTTGGGAGCGGCTTTCCTAATCTTTAATTTTGTGTTCACAATTCATCATCTTACTTTGGAAGGAAATAATGTCTATCATACTTAATGGATCAGGACTTGTTATCTTCATTTTATTTGTCTTATCTGAAAAATCTCCGGCACAAACAATTCAGGAGAAGGACGTCTTTCCATTGACAATTCCTTTTATAGAAATCTATGATTTGGATACAACATACAAAATGACCTGGATGACAAGGACAATTCCTCCACGAGAAGGACACAAAATTGATAGGTATGTCTATAAGTTAGTCATCACAATTACGGTAATGGACGAAGAGATTTGGGATAAACCGTTCGCATTGCTCTATGAACTTCCAGGTAGAGAGAAAGAGTTCATTTTGGTTAATGAAGAAAGATATGAGTTGTTACCAGAAAAGTTCAATCAGTTCATTGTCGAAGTGCTTACAAAACAAAAAGGATGGGCAAAATTTGAACTGGCTATTTATGATGAAATTTCAGGTGGTGTTTTCGTTCCCATTAATTCTTATCCATTGCGAAGAAGAGATTTTTAATTGGAATGAATTAAAATTAACGATCTTACTCTTAATCCTACTCATACTCTTTCCCCTCTGATTTCACCAACTTAATCTTTAATTTTGTGTTCACAATTCATCATCTTTTTCTGGAAGGAATAAATGTCTATCATACTTAATGGATCAGGATTAACTGTTGAAAAATTAGTCCGAATCGCAAGAAACAAAGAACAAGTTGAACTAAGCAAAGACTCACTTGAAAGAATAAAAACCTGCCGTGCAATGCTTGAAGAAAAAATTAAAGCGCACGAAATTATGTACGGAGTTAACACAGGCATAGGAGAATTTTCCGAAGTTGTTTTGAACGACGACCAGGTAAAAGATTTTCAGAGATATCTTATTTACAATCACGCAGCCGGTATTGGCGATCCAATGCCCATCGAGTGGGTTCGTGGAGCAATTGCCGGAAGAATAAATGTTCACGCTCATGGAAATTCTGGTTGCAGACCGGAAATCACTTTAACACTTGTCGAGATGCTGAACAAAGACTGCATTCCTGTCGTCTGCACAAAAGGATCAGTTGGTGCTTGTGGAGATTTAGCACCGATGTCGCAAATTGCTTTATTAATGATGGGAGAAGGAGAAGCTTTTTATAAAGGAGAAAGACTTCCGGGAAATGTTGCATTTGAAAAAGCAGGAATAAAAGTTCCGGGATTGCAAGCACGTGACGGACTTGCAACAATCAACGGCTCAAATTTTATGACTGCAATTGCTGCTCTTCATTTATATGATATAAACAGATTTTTGAAGCAAGCTGAAATTGCCTGTGCAATGACGCTTGAAGCCCTTCTCGCAAATATGAAGCCTTACGATGTTAGTTTGCATAAGCTTAGAGGATTTTCAGGTGCAGTAAGAAGTTCGCAAGCAATTAAAAAATGTATTGAGGGAAGCGATCTTCTAACCGGGAAGCTAAAAATAAAAGTTCAGGATGCATACTCAATGCGTTCAACTCCACAGGTAATCGGTGCTGCGCACGATGCTGTTGCTTATGCCAAATCGCAAATTGAAATTGAACTTAATGGTGTAGGTGACAATCCAATTTTTATTCCTGAAGATAAAATCACTTTAACCGGTGCAAACTTCCAGGGAACTCCGGTTTCGCTTCCAATGGATATGATTGGTGCTGCGGTCACAATGATCTGTGTATTATCTGAAAGAAGAATGAATCGACTTAACAATCCTGCTTTGAGTGTTGGACTTCCAGCATTCTTAACAAAAGGTGCAGGAATGTTTTCAGGTTTGATGTTGAGTCAATACACTGCTGATATGATGATCGTTGAACAAAGAATCCTCTCAACTCCGGCTTCGATCCAATCAATTCCGGCTGCCGCTGACCAGGAAGATTTTGTTTCAATGGGAATGAACACCGCTTTAAAGAATGATCAAATTATTGATAACGCTTATGGAATTTTGGGAATAGAATTTATGGCGGCGGCACAGGCATTAGACTTCAGGAATCACGCAACAGGTAAAGGTGTCGCAAAAGCAAAAGAAGTAATCCGCAGACACGTTGAGTATCTTGATATTGATCGCCCGCTTTATCCTGATCATAACAAGATGAAAGCATTGGTTAAGTCTTGTGAGATTTTGGAAGAAGTTGAAAAGGTTGTTGGAAGTTTAGAATAAAGTTGTTTTGTCATTGCGAGGAGTATACGACGAAGCAATCTGTTGACTTTATGTATATTTTAAGATCACTTCTCCCAGCCTGACTACCGTTAGACTGGTTAAAGTCGGGATCGTGAAGACAGTAATCCCTTATTTTTATTTGGGTTTCGTTCCTTCTTTCCCTTCACCAAGATTATTATAAAACCGCGTTGTTGGATAAGCGAAATCTATATCATCACACTTATGAAACTCCTCTAAAACCTCTTCAAGAATTAACTCTTCTGTTGAACGTCTTTTACGGGGTTCGCAAAGAAACCTCATTGTTAACAAAACACCGCTATCCTTAATTGTTGTATAAACGATAGGGGTGAGCTTTGTATAGAAGATTAAATATTTTTTTGCGGCAGCTTTAATTTGTTTTTCAGCTTCCTGGCTGATGTGCATTGCATGCTTGTTTACAACATCCGTAAGAATTTTCTTTGCTTTCTTCCAATCGCTTTCAAAAGTGATCAGCATTGGAATCTCATGCCAGATGTGCACAAAACCGGTGGTGTAATTAAATTGTGGTTGAGTAAAAACTACTCCATTTGGCATATGGATGACTCGTCCTGTACTTTGATCAGCATCGACCCAGTTACCAATTTCAATTAGTGAAAACTGGAAGATTCTGATATCAATAACATCGCCGGAACTTTCTCCGATTTGTATTCTATCACCAACTTTGAATGGCTGCCTCACCAAAATAAA
This sequence comes from Ignavibacteriaceae bacterium, assembly GCA_049667415.1. GTDB lineage: Bacteria > Bacteroidota > Ignavibacteria > Ignavibacteriales > Ignavibacteriaceae > IGN2. The sequence continues at coordinate 1,013 of JBATIA010000191.1, read as the reverse complement.
AAACCACGCTACGATGTTAACAAGCGGATCCTTGAGTGCAATTGCAATACCGGCGGAAACCAGCCCAAGAAATGTTCCTACTGAACCAATAAAACCAAGCCAGGTGCTTAACAGGAAAAGAAGAACAATAAACACTGCTAGATAAAGGGAAATCTTTCTCCATTGGTACCGTTGATTTAGATCATCGATCTTTGATATGAATATTCGTACAAGAACAATCCGCAATGACCCGATGATGAGTATAATTAGTACAGAAGCGAAAAGTTTTAACTGTACGTCATGAGATATACCAAAGTTACTTTGAATCCATTCAAGCATTAGAAATTTTTATTGTGAGATGAATAATAATCGTTGCAAATATAAACTCTTATAATGAATAAATCTCTATTTTTCAGTTAGAAGCAGAAATTCAGTCTATGGTTAATTATATTAATACTCATTTAATAATACTTTAGGCAAAAATGGAGATTCTTTTTTTAATAATAGGGCTAATAATCGGGGCCGTTGCTGTTTGGTTTATTTCATCCTTTAAGTTTAAAGGCGAGGCCAGCAGAGTTGAAGAACGAAGCAGAATTCTTGATACTGATAAATCATCTCTTCAGTCAGAATTAAAAAATGAAAGAGACAAATCTGAAAGGCTAACTTCAGAGAATTCATCTCTGAAATCTGACTATTCCAATCTTCAAACAAAACTTGATGAGCAAAAAGCTGAAGTCGAAGAACTCCAACAAAAGTTCACAAAAGAATTTGAGAATCTTGCTAATAAAATATTTGAAGAGAAAACAACCAAGTTTTCTGAGCAAAGTAAATCCAACCTGGCAGAAATCCTCAATCCATTAAAAGAAAAAATATCCGAGTTTCAGAATAAAGTTGAAGAGACAAATAAAGACAGTATAAGCAGGACTTCAGCGTTGCGCGAACAGCTACAATCTTTAAAAGATATGAACCAGCAAATGAGCACTGATGCGAAAAATTTAGTCAAAGCTTTGAAAGGAGACACTAAAGCCCAGGGC
>JBATIA010000190.1:0-3872 GCA_049667415.1 Ignavibacteriaceae bacterium | reverse complement strand
AGTTTACTTAATGCTATTGGCGAACCCGGTGGAATTATTGTAAATGGAATTACATTTACATCTGATTTTATTACAGGAAATACTTATTCACTTGACGGAGTGCATCCAACAACGCAAGGATATGGTATTGTTGCGAATGCATTTATAGAAACCATTAATGAAAAATATGGAGCTTCTATTCCATTTATTAATTTAGCAACACTCCCAGGAAGTCTTCTATTCGAAGGAACTGTTCCTATGGGTAAATATGGAATTCCCCAAATTCCGTTTGGCGCGCTTGATAGAGTAATATTCTAAATTCAAGGGGATGGGAAACCATCCCTTTTTTTATTTTAAATGATTATATGAAAATAAAATTTTATGAAATATTATTAATTAGTATTAGTGTTTGCATCTTTACATTCTGTTCTTCATCATCAAAAGAAACAAAAGTTGAAGTTAAACAGAACCAGGATACAAGTTATGTTTTTGATAAGGTTCCTCCTGAAGATATTTACAAGATAGAGAAACCTGCTGATAATCCACCTATAACAAGTTACATAATTCAGATTGGAGCTTTCTCCACACTGGAAAACGCAAAAGAGTTCGCTGATTTTAGCAGAATCAATCTTAAAAAAGATATTAAAGTTGAGTATGAAGAAAACAAAAAGCTTTACGTGGTCCAGATATTCCCACCTTATAGTAATAAAAAGCAGGCTGAAGCATACCGAAATGAATTGAGTTATTATGAAGAATACAAGGATGCCTGGATTATTACCATCCAGGGAAAAAGTAAATAACATAAAAAAAGGTTAAACCATTTAAGGTTTAACCTTTGATTGTCCAATCCCTCACTACTTAGACAGCAATCGAACAACTAAGTAAATAGGGTTTAGTAATTATTTATTCTCGCCATGAAACAATCTCCAAGCCCCCTGTGCCAGGAAACATTGGTGGTGAAATAAGCATAAATCTAGTATCATAGCGGTATCTTTTAGCAAAACCGTGGTTAATACCCGACTTGCCAAATGTTCCAACAGCCTGCCTTGTATTTTGAATGATGCCACCGGTTAAATTAATGTTACCACTAATTGGGCGTGTAGAATAATTCTGTGCACCAAAACCTCCATCTTCACAATAAATCGAAGCGTTAATATTTATATCATTGCTATTTGGTACATTATCCGTTATTAAAACTTTATTTTTTGCAACAATACCTAGTAGATCAGTTGAATTTTTATTTTTCATAGGATCTGTCTTGTAAACAATATCATCGTCTAAATAAATAGTTCCCTTACTTCCAGTTCCGGAACACGCAAGGGAATATTGACCCTTAACAACTCCTTTTAATCGAACTATAGCATTCTCAGCATAAATTACTCCACCAGGTGCAATAGCAGGAAGATATCTTACCGAATCTTTATCATTATATTTAAATCTATATTTAATGCTATCTTCTGCAAAAGTTATATAGACAGAATCTTTACCTGTGAAAAATAAACCATCCTTTTGTGCTGATGTTTTCATTGGATCAAGACCATCTGTTGGAAGTGGAAGATCAACCCCTTTTTCAAACCCGCCAAAAAATCGTGGTTCATCTTGCGTCTTATTTTTATAGTAGACCAAAGATTTTTTAGTAGTGGCTTTTCCGAAAAATACCGGATGCTGATAAACCCTCATATAATCCTGTGTATGAAAAGGTCCCCAAACAGTATCATTTCCTGTCCACCAAATTGTACCACCTTCACTCATAGAGTAGTAAGCAAACTTCGAAAATTTACTCGGTTGAAATAGAACTTCAACAGTAGCAGTTATGCCACCATATGTACCTGTAGTGGTTAATTTTCTTAAATTTTTTACTTTATCAAGTATAGAAACACTCGCCTGAAGGTCACCACCTAGGAAGTTGGTCTTAGAGATTCCTCCATCCCAGGTGTCGTCCAAAAATATTTCGTTGCACGCTAGATTTGCAGCACTTACAGCAAGATTATGAGCTACGGTTTTTGCGTTGTAATCCGCCATATTCTCAACAGTTTGTGTTGACATCCTGTTTGAGTTATTGCCCATAACCATATAGATAAGGCTAAAACCCACAACTAAATAAAGCGACATTTTTCCCATTTTATTATACCTTCTCTCCGATTAAAATATTTTTAGATTCAATTATCACTCGTACCAGGATACTATTTCTAATTGGCCGGTGCCAGGATAGCCAGGAGGTGATGCTATCATCAATCTTTCATCATACTTATATCGTCTGTTAAATCCCCAAATTTCACTTCCTGAAATAACGCCAATTTGAACTCTTCTGTAATTTTGTATTCCACCTAATAAATTAATATTTCCATTTGGTTCTGTAAAACTAGGCCAACCAGCTCCAAACCCACCTTGTTCACAGTAGATTGAAGCATGAATATCTATACTGGATTTATTAGCTTCATTATTGGCAATTAAAACATTATTCTTTGATACAATACCTAATAGATCTTTGGAATCAGGATCAATTCTAGGATCGGTTTTATATGTTATATTATCATCAAGATATATATTACCTTTTGGTGCTGTGCCTCCGCAAGCAACAGTAATTTGTCCTTCAACAACTCCTTTTAATCTTAGAATCGAATTGTCCGCAAATATTACTCCGTTTGGTGCAAGCGAAGTAGTTAAAACAGTTGTATCCTTCGCACTATAATTAAATCGATATTTAACACTATCGCCAGCAAAGGTTACATAAACTGTATCATTACCAGAAAATAAGTGTCCATCATCTATTGCAAGTGATTTTATGTTGTCTAAGCCACTTGGTGGAAAAGTTAAACTTACTCCGGTTTCAAAACCTCCATAGAACCGTGGTGCATCTAATTCCTCGCTTTGAAAGTAGTTTACAGTTCCTTTTGTCGTTGCTTTTCCATAAAATACAGGATGCCTGTAGGCATTTATATTTCCCTCTGAATGGAAAGGTCCCCAAATAGTATCTTTGTTAGACCAATATAGATTAGTAGGATCACTAATAGATAAATATGCAAACTTTGAAAAACTGCTTGGTTGGAAGACAACTTCAATATTTGAATTAACACCACCGTAGCTAGCAACGGTTGTTAGTTTTCTTATATTTCTCCATGGATCCAGAATTTGAACATTTGCATCAAAATATCCATTTTCAAATGATACATTTGCAAAACCATCATCCCAGGCACCATTTAGAAAAATTTCATTACAGGCAAGATTGGTACCACTGACTGCAATATTGTGCGCTGTGGTTTTGGCATTATAATCAGCCATATTTTCTATTGTTTGTGTAGATAATTTATTAGAGTTATTACCCATAACCATATAGATAAGGCTAAAGCCTACAACTAAGTAAAGCGACATTTTACCCATTCTTTAATATTCCTTATCTGTTAAAAAGATTTCTTGCAGCCATTCTTATCTGTCTCCAGAATATTGTCTGATATTTTTCCTCGTAAGCAGAGACATCTTCAACGGCTAAATCAATTTGCATTGAATATATTTCTCTGGGATCTGCAATTGGAAAAGTAATTTGAGTCCCCAAAGCATTAAAAAAATCAAGATTAAACTTTGTTATACCAAGATTTACACCCACAGGTGCTTCGCTATTTACAACTCTATATAGAAATCTATCCCGTGGATTTGGCGTTTCCGGAATATCTGTTTGATAATCGATATAATAGAACATTGTATCAACTATACCATTATTATCAACATCTGTTAAATATCTAATACTGCTTGAATCCGCATATAGAATTGCTTCTGTTGGAGTTGGAATTTGCTGCCAATCTGCGCAGTACCCGATTTTTCTAAAATCGGTTTCCAAAATCATCACTACAGTAGCTAAATTTGTTTGTGCGACTAAGTTTCCGGTTCCTCTGTAA
>JBATIA010000189.1:0-3845 GCA_049667415.1 Ignavibacteriaceae bacterium | reverse complement strand
TCCATTTGCACCTCTAAAGCCTATTCACTATAGCGATGAAGATTCTTTCCCTCAACCAAAGCATCAGAGAAATATTGATAAGGGAATGGCAGTATCTATCGGAAGATTACGAAAGGATTCAATTTTCGATTATAGGTTTGTTATTATATCCCACAATACAGTTAGAGGTGCTGCAGGTGGTGCAATTCTGTGTGCTGAGCTGATGAAAGCAAAAGGAATTATTTAGCTATTACTTCTATTTAAATTAACAAACGTAGCAAATATTTTGAATGAAATTATTAATTAGAAATTGTACGATCTTAAGAAATAAATAATGAAATGGTAAATACCGATAGTTCATATAATTTAGATTCTACTATTAATAATCTTTCATTTGGATTTGATTTATTCGATGTTTTACCCGATATGTATTTCCTTCTTGATGTTAATGGTGAAATTCTCTTGATGAATAAGAAAGCAGGAAAGACAGTACAGATTAATGAAAACATTAATCCGGCTAACTTCCTCGATATAATAAACTTAAACAATCGGGATAAAGTTAATAGCGTATTCTTCAAGTGTATTAGTACTAAGAAAACAACAAATATCGAAACTCAATTTCTAATAAATAAAAAAGAAATTGAAGTAAGAATTTCATTTTCATATTATAGTTTCCGTACCGGGAAAAAGAATATTGAAAACATTCTAGCTGTTGTCAAGGATATTAGTGAATTAAAATTAAAAGAGGCAGAACTACAGAGGTTTTTTAATATAGTTGAGAACAGTATAAACCCGGTACAAATTACAGATATAAATGGAAAGATGATTTATGTTAATCCGGCTTTTATGAAAGCAAGCGGGTTTAAAAAGGAAGAGCTGATTGGAAAAAACCCGAGAATATTTGGCAGCAGGAAGCTTCCGAAAAAATTCTGGGATAAAATGTGGCAGACAATTTCAAGTGGTAAAGCTTGGTTTGGAGAAATTGAAGACAGAAAAAAAGACGGTGAGCCGTTTTATACACAACTTTTAATCTCGCCAATTTTTGATAAAGAAGAAAATATTACCGGCTATTTTGGTATACACAGAGATTTAAGTGAAAAGCGAACTCTCGAAAAACAATTAATCCATACTCAGAAAATGGAAAGTATTGGCACTTTAGCAGCAGGTATTGCTCACGAAGTTGGTAACCCGCTTGCTTCTATTTCTGCATTAGTGCAGGTAGCAAGACGTAGTACAGAAGATCCTTTCATTAGCGAAAAACTGGATTTGGTTAAAAGTCAAGTTACAAGGATTTCAAAAATTATTCGTGACCTGGTAGATTTTTCGCGTCCATCTGACTTTGAATTGCAAAGAGTCAACATTAATGAATGCCTGAAAGAAGCTATTGAAATAACAAAAGTAGGAACTAAATCAAAAAATATTGAATATAATGTCAGGCTTAGCGATGAGTTACCAAATCTTCCTCTTGTTGCTGATCAGCTTGAGCAGGTTTTTGTAAATATTCTGTTAAATGCTGTTGATGCCATAAATGAGCTAAAAGATGAAAGAGAAAAATACATCGAAATAGAATCTGCTTTTGCTCAAGATGAAGTCATAATTATATTTAAAGATTCGGGCAGTGGAATAAGCGAAGAAAACCTTAATAAAATTTTTGAACCGTTCTTTACAACTAAGTCTCAGGGAAGAGGAACAGGTTTGGGTTTGTGGGTAAGTTATGGAATCATTAAAAGTTTTCAGGGTAATATTGAGGTAAAAAGTAAAGTTGGTAAGGGAACAACGTTTACTATTAAACTTCCGATAGGATATTAATAAAGGATTAAATATGTCAGAAAAAATTCTGGTAGTTGATGATGAGGATATTATCCGTGAATCACTATCATATATTTTAAAGAAAGAAAAATATGAAGTTGATGAAGCTGCAAATGGAAAAATTGCTTTCAATTTGCTCAAAGAAAAGTCATACGATCTGGTAATCACAGACCTTGAGATGCCGGAGATGAAAGGTATTGAGCTTCTGGAAGAAATTAAAAAGATAAACCTTCAAACCAACACAATTGTAATTACAGCATATGGCTCTGTAGAAACAGCTATTGCGGCTTTACGAACCGGAGCCAGTGATTATATTTTAAAACCTATTGAGTTCGATGAGTTGTTGATAAAAGTTAAAAAACTCTTTGAGGTACGCGAACTACATCTAGAGAACAGAATACTTCGTAAAGAATTGCAGCGTGAATATGACTATACTAATATCATCGGTAAAAGCCCGGCAATAACCCAGGTATTTGAAATGATAAAAGCTGTTGCTGATACGGATAGTACGGTTCTGATATCGGGAAACAGTGGTACCGGGAAGGAACTTGTTGCAAAGGCTTTACATTACAACTCAAAACGATCAAACCGACCTTTTATTGCGCTCAACTGTGGAGCAATTTCAGAAAACCTTATAGAAAGTGAACTTTTTGGGCATAAAAAAGGTGCATTTACGGGTGCTATAAGCGATAAGGAGGGATTTATTAAAGCAGCAGAAGAGGGCACTCTGTTCCTGGATGAAATAAGCGAAATGCCGCCTCAGCTTCAGGTTAAACTTTTAAGAGCCATCCAGGAAAAAGAATATACTCCAGTAGGGACAACGGTGTCACTTCCAGTAAATGTAAGATTTATTGCTTCCACGAACAGGAATCTTCCGGAACAAGTTGCCCAGGGAAAATTTAGAGAGGATCTGTATTACAGGATTAATGTAATAGAGATTCATCTACCTTCCCTTAGGGAACGCGAGAGCGATATTCCAATGCTAGCTGATTTCTTCTTAGATAAGTACAGAAAACAAATGAATAAAAATATATTAGGAATCTCAAATGATGCTATGAGAACTTTAATGAATCATGAATGGAAGGGTGAAATAAGAGAACTTGAAAATGTAATGGAAAGAGCTGTGATTTTTTGCAATGAAGATTTTGTAAATGTCAGGCATCTCCCTATGCAATTTAAATCTGAAACCGAACCAGCAGATTTTTCGTCATCTGGTTCACTTGATGATTCAGTTAGAAGATTTGAGAAGGAAATTATTACCCGCGCTCTTGAATCTAATGACTTCAACAAAGAAAAAACAGCTGAAACACTACAAGTCGGCCTTTCAACTCTTTACAGAAAAATGAAAGAATTAAATATTCAAATCTGATTATTTCTGAATTAAATAAATGTCAGAAGTTATTGAAGACCTTGTTATAAGTGATGATAAAACCAGACTTGATGTCAGGCTCATCCATAAATTTCTCAGCACATCATACTGGGCTAAAGGCCGTACAATAGAAGAAGTCAGGACGTCAATCGAAAACTCTTGTTGCTTCGGAGTTTACAAAGATGATAGGCAGATTGGATTTGCACGGGTTGTGTCAGATCTTACCGTCATAGCTTACCTGATGGATGTATTTATAATTGAAGAATATAGAGGTAAAGGAATATCTAAGGTATTGCTCAAATTAGTTTTGAAGGACAATAGATTTAAGAAAGTCAAAAAATGGATGCTGGCAACTAAAGATGCTCACTCGCTTTATTCTAAATTTGGATTTGAGCAGATAAAAAACGCTGACCGCCTGATGGAAAAAGTTATCTCAAGAAAATAATTAAAGGTAAAAAAAAATCTCTTTTAATTCTAAATTATGCGAATTTTAGTCTTTTCAACTTCTCATAACCGAGAAGTTTGTATTAGATTACCATACTATAATTCGCTTTGCTAATGTGGGAATATGGTATTGTCTTTGTTAGCAATTAGCAACTAATTTTTTGCATAGTTCAATAACTCAAATCAAAAAGGGTCATAAAATGAAAAATACATTCTTCTTTGTTTTATTTATCTCTGCTATTGT
>JBATIA010000188.1:0-11852 GCA_049667415.1 Ignavibacteriaceae bacterium | reverse complement strand
ATATATACTAATGTGGGATTAGCTAAAAATATTAATTTATTAGGCAGATACGATTTTATTAACCAAATATGGGAGGCTTATGGCGTTGCACAGATTCTGCCAAACAATGGTTATATAAAGGCAGGTTCCTTCCAACCGAACTATGGAATAAGAATGGACGACCACACGGCTTACACAAGAAGCGGTGATATGTTTTTATTATCTTCAGAGGGCAGACAAGGATTAATTTATACCCCCTGGTATACCGAAGCTGGTGTAGAAGCTGGATTTTATATTAGCAACTGGGCTTTGTTAACTGCCAGTGCCGGTGCAAATCTCTCAAACAGAACTTTGTCAAAAGATCCTACTTATACAGCACGATTGGAATTTTTTCCAAAAATTGGCAGAGTCGGTTTATCTTTTGGCGGTTCATATGCGAGTGCAAACGTTCCTCAAAAGGCAGATTTTTATGGAGGTTTTGCCGGTATAGGATACAAGAATTTTTCACTCTTAGGAGAATTTGATTCAGGAGAAAATGTTGTTGTAAATGGAATTAAATCCAATTTCGCTATGGCGGAGGCTGCCTATGTAATAACATTGGGGCTCGAAGCTGTAGTTAGATATGATCGCTTTGACCCAAACACTTCAGTAAGTGAAGATGAACTGCAGCATATAATTGTAGGTTTAGAGTGGTTCCCATACAGCTTTATAGAGATACGACCACAGTACAGATTTATGATAGAAAACCCCAGAGTGAATAACGACTCTGCCGTTATTCAATTTCATTTCTGGTATTAATCTAGAAAATTATTAACCCGATTTCTTAAAGAAATCGGGTTAATTTATAAAGAACTTATACAGAAGAATATTTAAGTGGGCTGTATTCACTTCGCCAGATTTCAAAATAGTTTTGCATCCTGCCAACGAAATATTTTGAATTTTCTGAATAAATTTTTCTCCCAACGAATCGGGCATCTCGCAATAAATCGATTATTCGTTTATCGATAAAATTAATCAGTTCTCTTGTGTGCTGATTATCTTTGAACTTACTTTCGTTAGAAATAATTCTTTCTTTAAGCAGAAAGAGATCGTTAGCATCGCCAAGTGTATCAGATAATTTTTCAAGAAGAACAACCATCGGACTCATAATCTCCAGCCAGAGATTGCTAAGGATTCTCATGGAATACCATAAATCTTTTACTCTCTTTCTCCACTCGTGAACTTTTTCTTTAACAGCTTCACTCAACACCGCATACATCATCGTCTGACCCTGCTCATAAATTTTTTGTAAGTTTTTCTTAAGTATTTTAAATTTATCTCCAGAAAGCGGATAATCAAAAACACGACTCCTGGCAAGAATAAGATCTGTAGAGAGAGAATTAATTAAAGCACTTTTCTTACTCTTTGCGGCCGAAATAGTCTTATGCTTCTCAATTAAAAAATTTTTGAAAATTGAAAAATCATAGTTAGACATCTCAATCTCAGGATTCTTCAACAGCTTATCAAAAGTGTAGATGAGTACAGAACTGTCTCTGAGATCAGATAAGGTTCTGCCGGTATCCCTGTAAAAAGAATTTTCGAGCTGAAAACTTTCTTCATCAATATTCGATTTCACTAACCTTAAAACTGTTCGTATCTTTTTAATATTTTTTCTTGTATCGTGAACGTCTTCCTTAAACGAACCATTTCCTTTTGACAGATTAAACACAGATTTATCAATTAGCTCAAGCAAAATTCGCTTTAAGCCAAAACTAAGCGTTTCGTTATTTTCCAGTCGGTAAGCCACAAGTAAAAAAAATTATGAAATGAATTTCAATACAATATTAAGAAAAATGGAGAAAAGATGCTTGCTAAAATTAGATATATCAATTTACAATAAGGATGATTGTATCCATAAAACAAAAAAAGCTCGATAATGTTTAATTATCAAGCTTTCTGTGGGCCCAGATGGACTTGAACCACCGACCCTCTGATTATGAGTCAGATGCTCTAACCAACTGAGCTATGGGCCCTAAAATTGTGGATGCAAATTTAATATTATTCATTTCTTAAAGCAATATATTCAAAGTGGTCTATCACCATCCATTTATCAAAGCAAGTTATTAATTTTTTTAATTGTAAGTGGCGCTGATCCTTCAAAATGGTTATTAACATTTACAAACAAATCTATTTCATTGCTTTGAAGCTCTTTTATCATCTCAACAATTGAAATTAGCTCCTTGTCACGGTTAATGTAAATTTTGCTCCAGTTGTCATCAGCAATTTTTTCCATGCCTTTCCTATCCGGACCGTGTAATCTTATAACGGCAAGATGATTAATATACTTTTTGAATTTCTTATAAACCTCAACTACTGGTGGCATATAATAGCCCTCCAGAAATACAGGTGCAATACCTAACTCTGAAAGAAAGCTAAAATATTTTTCGTTCAAATAATTCGGATTCCTGATTTCAATTCCAATGGGTGGTACTTTCCTATTGAGCTTATTATAAAACTCTTTAAACCTTAATTGAAAAGCCGATAATGAACTCATCTTCAACTTATTAAGATATTCAAATTGAAAGATGAGACAAGCGACCTGCTTTTTCATTGGCTCGATGGAATTAATGAATTCATTGAATAATTCAACAGAAAGAAAAAATGGATTTGGTTTTAGTTCACTTTCTTTTGCATCTTTGTAGAAATGAGTTAATGTAATTGAATTTGGAACTTTGATGGTAAAAAGAAAATCATCCGGGACCGACTTTTTATATTCATTCACAATGTTTTTTCTTGGCAGGACGGCCTTTGCGGGAGGGAAAAGAGACCAGAACCATTGATCTATCTCAACAGTATCAAATTTTCTAGAATATTCATACAGATAATCTTTACTTTGAGAATTGGAATAAACCAGATCTACCCAGGAATTATATTTCCAGCTGCAGGTTCCTATTCTTAACATTAATTAATAACTAATTAAACTCTTTGTTATTTTTTCTTTACACTATCTTGCTGCTCATCAAGAGAATCCACTATATCAAAATTCTTTTCCAATATAGTCTTACCACCACTATCATACTGATACCAGATACCAATACGTTTACCTTTATTGTAAAATCCTTCTTCTTTTTTCTTACCATCAGGGTAATACCAAAACCACTTTCCATCAGGTAAATCATAATCAAAGTTGCCTTCTGATTCAAGATTTCCATTTGAATAGTAATATTGCCATTTTCCAATATTTCGATTGCTGTCTACCTGCCCATTAATTTCCAATATTCCATCCAGATTAAAAATCTTGAACTCACCATGCTTATAACCATCTTTAACATCATATTCAATAATTTTATCTTGAACGAGTGCTTTTTCCCTTCCTGTGAATGGAACGTTGCTGTCTCTTTTATATAGAAGATTATCCTTTATAATCAGCGACGATTTTGGGATTTCTTCTTTGCCACAGGATATAAAAATTAAAGAAAGTAAAAAAAATGGAATGAAAAACAAAAATCTTAAAGATCTATTAAAGCCCATAATTGTATGATTAAATATTTTTAAATAGGGATGAGATAATTTCAGACTACTTAAGTATCTCTTCGTAATTAGTCAACAATCTCTTTTTTGTCTCTGCCAAATCTTTGGAAATAATTTTGACTTCGCCAATAACCGGCATAAAGTTAGTATCCCCGTTCCATCTTGGCACTATATGAAAGTGGATATGGTCATCAATCCCGGCACCACCTGCCCTACCAATGTTTGCACCGACATTAAAACCATGTGGATTATAAATCTTTCTAAGGACTTTTTCTGAAAGCATTAATTCTTCGATTAATTCATGGGATTCTTCTTTCGTAATTTGCTCCATAGAGTCAAGATGCCGTAATGGGACAATCATCAGGTGACCATTATTATAAGGGTAAAGGTTCATCATCACAAGAGTGTATTTTGATTTGCGAATGACCATATTATTTAAATCTGATATGTCTTTTTCAATAGCTTCGCAAAAAATACACTTATCGCCAGCTTGTTCTTCTTTGAATGAATCTATGTATTTAGATCTCCACGGAGACCAAAGATTTTTCATATTAGCAGTTTAAAATAAAAGCGGATATCATCCAACTGATTTGATTTTAATATCTGAATTAATTTTCTTCTTCCCGTGATTTCTTATATTCCTCAATTACTTTTTGCTCTATCTCTTTTGGCATTTCTTCATAGTGATCGAATTTTCTTGTGTGGACTCCCCTACCCTGAGTTAAGCTTCTAAGATGTGAAGAATATTTGTAAAGTTCAGCAAGTGGAACAAGTGCTTTAATGATCTGAAAGCGACCATCACTGTCCATCCCTAATATTTTTCCACGCTTACTTGAAATATCACCCATTACATCGCCCATATATTCTTCCGGAACTTTAACTTCAACTTGGTATATCGGTTCAAGTAATACCGGTTTTGCTTCAAGAAATCCTTTTTTAAATCCTTGACTCGCAGCTATCTTGAATGACATTTCATCAGAATCAACTGTATGGTAGGTTCCATCAAAGAGTGTTACTTTAACATCAACAACCTTATTTCCTGCAAGTACGCCCCTGGACATTATTTCTATAATTCCTTTTTCAACAGCAGGAATAAATCTGCCAGGAACAACTCCGCCAACTATAGCATTTTCAAATTCAAAACCCTGCCCTCTTGAAAGCGGTTCCATTTTAATATGAATGTGACCGTACTGACCACGCCCTCCCGATTGTTTTTTATGCTTGTATTCAACATCATTAACTTTTGCTTTAATCGTTTCGCGGAATGGTATTTTTGGTTCAATAAGATCAACATCAACATTATAACGGTCCTTAAGTCTTTTAACCGCAAGGAGCAATTGGAGTTCACCTTGACCGGATATAATTGTCTGTGAAATTTCGGGATCAAAATTCACATTAAATGATGGATCTTCTTCGTGCAAAGTATGAAGACCCGTAGCAATTTTATCTTCGTCACCTTTTGCTTTTGCCTTAATAGCACCTCTTATAACTGGTTCTGGAAACTCGATAGGATCTATAATTACGGAATAATTTTTTGAAGCAAGTGTGTTGTTTGTGTGAGTATCCTTCAATTTAACGACAGCAGCGATATCGCCTGCTACAATCTGGGAAATTTCTTTCCGATTGTGACCGTTGAGTGTAAAGAGCTGGTTTAATCTCTCAGTCTTATTATTACTTTCATTTAACAGATCAAGTCCGGGAGAAACTTTTCCAGAGTACAATTTAAATAGTGAAAGTTCGCCAACGTGTTGCTCTGAGATTGTTTTGAAAACAAACAAAACCGGTTCAGCATTTGAATCAACCTTCACTGAGACAGGTTCATTCTTTCCTGCAAGTTTCGCACTCACCTGTCCGCTATCAACCGGAGAAGGGAAATAGTTACTAGTGAAATTTAAAAAATTATTAATTCCAACTGCTTTTGTCGCAGATAAAGCAAAAACCGGGTTGAGATTGCCGTTTATTATTGATGCTTTTAGTCCTTTCCTAAAATCATCATCGGAAAGAGAACCTTCTTCAAAATATTTGTTCATTAAGTCTTCAGAATATTCAGCAACTTTTTCGATCAATTGTGTTCTAAGATTATCCGCCTGCTCTTTCACTTCTCCTGGAATATCTGTTTCAGTAACATTTCTGCTACCTGCTTCACCATAGGTGTAAGCTTTCATGGAAATAATATCAACAACACCGTTAAAATTAATTCCTTCTGAAATCGGGAACGTTATTATTGTTGCACCAGTATGTATTCTCTCTTTAATATTTTCAAAAGTTTCAAAGAATGTAGAATGTTCGCTATCAACTTTATTAATAATTACTGAGGTTGGTAATTTATATTCATCGATTATACTTTTAGCGGCATCTGTTCCAACTTCAATACCTTCGGAAGATTTAATCACCATGACAGCTGTATCACTTACCTTTAATGCACTTTTTACATCACCAATAAAATCAGAAAAGCCTGGTACATCAATAATATTAATTTTAGTGTTATTCCATTCAAGGTTCATTAAAGATGAAGTGATTGAAATCTGTTTATCAACTTCATTTGGATTATAATCTGATATTGTGTTTCCCTCTTCTATTTTTCCAATCCGATTTGTTTCTTTTGCAGTGTAAAGAAGAATTTCAGATAAAGTAGTTTTACCGCTTCCTCCGTGACCGACTAATGCAATATTTCGTATAGCCTCTGAAATGATCTCTTTCAATGGTATCCTCCTGAGAGTATTTAGTTTGTATGAATATTATTTTTTAAGGTAGTGGAGAAAAGTGCTCACTCCGTTTGAGATTGCTTTAAGCTGATTGATAAAACCCATAAAAGGACCTTCTATTCCTGTCCTTATCTTTTCTTCAAATCCAAGAACTGTATCTACTCTATCTCTGACACTGAAAATTATATTTTTTGTAGTCGATAACTGTGATTCAACTTGATCACTTAACCCGGACAACTTAGATGTAAGATCTGATAGAGAAGATACCAAAGGTTCAACCCTATCAGTAAGATCACTTATATCTCTCTGTAACTCCTGTATTGAACGCGTAATTTTCCAAAGGTATATAATTAATGCTATGATAAAAGCCGAAACCAGAATCAAAACAATAACTGTTAAAACATCAATTAATGTCATTAATAAAATTAATCCTCGGATTTTTTAGACTCTTTATAAGCATCCACACCAGCTTTAATAGCATCTTTTACCTGGTCTCTTTTTACTTCAAAAGATTCTTTCCCTGACTTAAAACTTTCAGATACTTTGCCCTTAGCATCCTTATATACTTTCTCCGCATCCTTCATAAGCTGATCAGATCTTTCCTTTGCATCCTTAATTAATTTATCTGATCTTTTCTTACCTTCGTTTATTAATTCGTGGGCTTTTTCTTTTGCCTGTGAAATGTACTTATCTGCTTCATCTAAGTACTCTTCACTTTTTTCCTTTATATCTTGTCTCAGCTCTTTGCCACTTTTCGGTGCAAAAAGAAGAGCTATGGTTGCTCCAAGTGCCCCACCAGCAAAAAATCCAACCAAAAAACCTTTGTTAAAGTTACTTCCTTGTCCCATAACCAACTCCTTTCATTTTTAATGGATTTAAAAATACCAACGATAGTGCTTAAAATCAAGGAAAAACACTCACTTATGAAGTTAAAATAATTATTTTTATAGTTCGATTACTTCTTAAAGATAGCATCTGCGAATTGAAAAATTGTTAGCCCGCCGGCATTCTTCATAAAGCAGGCAATATACTAAGTAATAGTTTTTAAGGTGATAGCTATTCTCCAAGCACTAACAATCACCGATTCAAATATTCTTTTCAAAGCCCTCAAAATATATGGTCTGATTTCGTCTCCCTAAATAAAGCCGGAATCGGATTGGGAGCTTTTATTTAATTCGTTTTGAACCGTGACTTTTTTCGTCAACAGAAGGAACAACAATATATTTGAATTTTTTATTCTATTTTTCTAAGAAATGCTAAGAATCAATCAGGCTCTACTTTTAATTTTCCATATCTTTTTTGATAAAGAGTAAGACTTATTATACCAACTAATACAGCAAACCAAAGTGTAACAACTCTAATAATAAAAGTTGTTGCCACAGCAATATCCATTGCTACTTGCTTTTGAACAAGGAGAAAAGTTAGAGAACCTTCTGTTAAACCTAAACCTCCTGGTAACATAGATATTGCCCCAATAATGGTTGAAAAGCTATAGCTGAAGAAAGCCCAAAGAAAGCCAAAATTAACATTAAAATTTAACAGAATTATATAATATCCCAGGCATTCGAATCCCCATGCAACTAAACTAAGGACTGTCATTTGTATAAGTGGCACAGGTTTTAACAGCTGGTAAGAGCTCTCATAAGCTGATTGTATATTATGAATATACTTTTTAATCAGAGGAATTCTTTCAGCAAAATTAATTATTGGCAGGGCAATTTTCTTATTACTTATTATAAAAATTAATACGATAAAAAAAATCGCGATAATAATTGATAGTTTACCACCATAATCAAAAAAATAAGCACCCGTAATTGCAATGATTAAAAGTGATAGAAAGTCAGTAATTCGTTCTGCAAGTATAATTGGTGCAGTTTTGCTTATAGGAACGCCGGTAATTTCTTTTACCAGAACTGATTTCAGAACCTCACCAATTTTAGCTGGTGTAACGCTCATAATAAGTCCTGACATGAAGACTGAAAATGAATCAACTTTTTTAATGTCAACACGAATAATTGAAAGATAAAATTCCCATTTAAGAAAGCGGGCGAAGTAGTTTAAAAAAGAAAGTAATAATAGTATGGGTAAAAGAAGCCAATTAAACCTTCCGAACGCGTTTACAACCTGATCAAAATCTGCGTATATAGTAAACGCAAGATAGATTGCTCCTGCCAGTACTATTGATATAAGAACCCTTTGTCTGAGTTTTTTAAGCAAGTCAGGTTACTTTTCTAAGTGCATCATAGAGTTTAGTTAATGGTATTCCGACAACATTGTAATAACAACCATTTATTTGCTTAACAAAAACAGCACCGAAATCATCCTGGATACCATACGCACCTGCTTTATCCATTGGGCTGCCACCATCAACATAGTCACGGATTTCATCTTTTGTCAGCTTTCGGAATTCCACTTTAGTTTTTTCAAAGTCCAGAATGGATTTATTTGTTTTTTGATTTAGTACAGAAAAACCTGTG
Source organism: Ignavibacteriaceae bacterium (assembly GCA_049667415.1). Taxonomy (GTDB): domain Bacteria; phylum Bacteroidota; class Ignavibacteria; order Ignavibacteriales; family Ignavibacteriaceae; genus IGN2. The sequence continues at coordinate 3,181 of JBATIA010000188.1, read as the reverse complement.
TAAACTGTATGCACTCTTCCACTCAAAAGAGACAAAATTCTTGCTGCATCTTTTTTATTCTTTGGTTTCCCGATTACTCTTCTATCAAGAACAACAATTGTATCTGCGGTTATAATAACACTGTTATTAACTTTCAATTGAGCTCTTGTCATTTTTTCTCGGGCAATTCTCTTAACACAATCTACCGGGTGCTCTCCGTCTAACACATCTTCAATTGTATTTACAGAAAATGATTTGAATTTAATTCCGAGCTGCTTAAGAAGTTTGCGCCTTCGGGGAGATTTTGAAGCAAGATATATTGGTATCTCAGTCTTAATCATTGTAATTCGCAGTTTTAGTTCCGGGGTAATAATGTTGTAAAATCTCTTTGTAGTTCCAATCCTTCCGCGAAAGTGCTATCGCACCCCACTGGCAAAGCCCCACACCGTGACCGAAACCATAACCTGTTAAGACAACCGAATTAGATTTTAATGATAAATCAAATAAAGTACTCCAAAGTATATTTTTATTATCGGAAGTTCGCAGAATACTTCTAATTTCATTTCCTCTTATAACTAATGATTTTTCATTACTATCAGAATCAATTACTTTTATCTCCAACTCAGAAACTCTTTCGGATTCAAATTTATTTGTTATAGAAATATCCTTAAGCTTATAGTTTACGTTATCAAGCAAGGAGTAATTTTTCAGACGGGTAATTATTTCCTCTTTTTCATAAATCTCCTCCCACTGAAACCTTGGAGAAATTTTACAATAAGGTTCATCACCATCTCTTATGCTTATCAAATAAGGAACCGCGTCTTTAGTAAAAACATTCTCGGAAGCTTCCGTGTAACCACCACAAGTTGAATGATAATATATTAGAGCAGGTTGGCCGTCATATTGAAGAACTAACTTTTTTGTTTCATCGACAGCTTTATTTGATAAAGGATTTTCTGCATCCATACCTCCATAAACCTGGTCACGTGTATCGGCATATAAATCAAAATATATCTTCCCATCCTTCATTTTTTTTAATGAATAAGTTCTTACACAGATTGCGAGAGCTTTTAATGCCTCAAAATTTTCATTGTTCTTTCCTATCGGCATTTCTTTTGCCAGGACACCTTTAATATAATCTTCCAAAGAAACTACATTTATCACGTTAATTGTATTGTTGGAAGATGAGACCTGAATTTTACCTCGATAGCGTTTTCCATTAATTTTTATTGTCCCTTCATTTTCCTCAGTACTTATAAAAAATTTATTCCCATTGTAATCTTTTCCGTTTACTGTTAATCTGATATTACCACTATTCTTAATAATTTGAATACGGCTTTCAGGTGTAAGAATTGCAAGTCTGGATGAATTATCATATAAATAAGAGGATGACTCAACATTTAAGAATTCCCCTGTTTTAAATTCTTTAATCAGGACTCTGACTTCAGAGGTTTCAATGCTCGCCACATCTTTTTTTGTAAAACGTTCAGCAGGGGTGCAGGAAATGAAAAATATTAATACTGTTAGAAGGGATAAATAAAAAAGAAAAAAAGGTTTTGAAAATGTGTAATTAGAAACTTTATTTTTTTTTAGATAAGAAAAGTTATAGAAATGAATCACCGAAACATAGCCTTGATACTACCCCAGGTTCGCTTAACTCCTGAAACGCTGTGAGAAACTGTTACTTCATTCGAATAAGAAGTCTGACCATTCGTATCAACTATCTTAAGTCTGTAAATAAAAATCATATCGGTAGTCTTGTATGCAGATTGATCCAGATAGGTATAATAAGAATTACTGCCCTTTGGTTGAACTGTTGAAATCTCTACGAAAGAATTTTGGGGAGTTTTTCTCTCAATCTTAAAATGCTGAAGATTAACTTCTTCTCTGGTTTTCCATTCCAGTCTTATGTCTTCACCTTCACTGCGACCGTGGAAATATTCCAGAAAAGTTCCCGCATATAATGCAGCAACAGCCAATAAAACTAATGTGTATAGAGAATATCTAAATTTCACAGTCAAAATATATTTTTCTTAAAGCTTATTGTCAATACTTTTTTGCAAACTATTAAATATTAGTCTTTTAGTCATCTTTTTTACTAAAAAGACTCATTTTCCAACAGGAATCCTTGTATACCAGTCCACTGAATTGAATTTAATATAAATTATCAATGAATATAGAATAATATAAACCGGCAATGCCATCCATGCCCAGGTTAATCCCAGGTTAAAATATACTCCTAATAAGTAAGCAAGAGGAACAAAAATTAAAAGATTTGTTATTACTTCTGACTTCATCACAAAAAACGATCTACCCCCGGCTTGCAAACCATTCGCAAGCACTACGCCAACCGCATAAAAAATCTGAGCAAACCCGGCCACTCTTAATGATGGAACAGCTGTATGAATAATGGTTTCATCATTTGTAATAATCAGAAGAACATATTGTGGAATTATAGTGAATATAAATCCAAGAATTATAGTATAAATAGTTGCAACTTTTGCTGTTTCGAAACCATAAATTTTCGCCAGAATAAATTTCTTTGCACCTAAATTATTTCCGACCAAAGTTTGAACAGCTATGCCAAAACCAAAGCAAGGTAAAAATGAAATGAAGAGTGTGCTAATTATTGCCTGGGTTGCTGCCTGTTCCAGAGTTCCTATCAAACCGGTAATAGAAACAAAACTTAAAAATCCTAGTAGTATGAAAACGTTTTGAAACGATACCGGAAGAGAAATCTTTAAAATTCCAGAAATTATATTTTTATTAATTATTAAATGTTTAAGATTCTGAAACTTCTTCCGGTAAGTTGGTAACATTATGATTACAGAATAAAAAAGACCGTCAAACAATGTAGCAAGAGTTGAGCCCAACCCTGCACCAGCCAAGCCCATTTTTGGAAAACCAAAGTATCCATAAATAAGTGTGTAATTAAAAAACATATTTAGAACATTTGTGATAACACCGGAGAACATGAAAATCTTTGTTTTATTAATTCCAAAGAAAAAACCTCTGAAAGAGACGGAAATCAGAAAGAATGGTATTCCCATAAATCGGTAATAAAGATACTCGCTTGCATAGTTGCCTACAGTTTCATCAGCTGCAAAAAGATGTGCAATAGGATATGCGAAAAAAATACCAATCATTGCCACAACTCCACCAATCATCAGAGCAATAAGGAGTGAATTATTAAGAGTAATTC
>JBATIA010000187.1:0-1811 GCA_049667415.1 Ignavibacteriaceae bacterium | reverse complement strand
TTTGCAAGGTTTCTTTGTTCGATTAGCTGGTCAATAAACTCCGGCAGGAAGTGTTGAGTTGAAGAAAACTTAAAACCGTTAAGCGTATTAATAGTATCAATGTCACATTTCAGGTTTGAGTACGGATCGATCTTGAACGTTTGAATAATAGAGGGATACAAACTTTTAAAATCAAGCACAATCACATCATCGTAAATACCCGGGACAGGATCCATAACATATCCGCCGGCTGCATGTTCAGATGCATCAAGATCTTTAACATTTGGTGCAACATATTCTGCACGATGCAGCTTCGGTAAATAGAAATGATCAAAAGCTGCAGTCATCATTCCAAGCTCGTCCATCAGCAAACCCGATAGCTGAGAACGACGAACAGACAATTCAATCAATCCTGCCCTCCTAAAAATATTGGTGACCAATTCAGTATCTTTAAGATTGTATTCTGCAAGACCAGCCTTATCTTCTCTGAACATTCTTTCGATCTCATCCACCTTATCATGATCTTGCGTTATAGTTTTTCCCTCTGCCAGTAATTCCTGTGCAACGGTTTCGAGTCTGTAATCCTCAAAAGTAAAAAATGAAGTGCGCAAAGCCACCGGCCCATCAATAATTACTCTTCCCGTTACAGATGCAAAATAACCGCTCGGTTTTCTCTGTCTCAGCGAAACTCTTCCATTTGCGCGTGCGATGTCAAATGAAATATTTAGTTCATTGCATTTGTTTTCAAGGAACATCAGATCAAACCCAATAACATGCCATCCAATAACTATATCCGGATCTTTTTCTTGAAACCATTTGAGAAAATATTGCAGAAGCTCTTTTTCATCTTTGAAGCTTAATATGTAGTCGGGCGACTTAATTTCTTCTTCTGATACTATGAATACTTTCTTCTCTTCAATCTTACCGGAAAGATGAACCGCAACTGAATAAAGCAGTTTATTTTGTGTTCCGGTCTCTATATCTATAGATGCTACGAGTAATGTTGGTGTTATATCGCACGGCTCAAGTTTTGGATTGGTAAACGAATAAAGATTTTTCTTCTGTTCACAAATACCCTCGACCTGCACCTGGGCGTTAATAAATCTTTCCATTAAAAACCTTCTTGTGGGATCAACATCAGATTCAAATGTTTTAATTCCCATATTTTCAATTTCTTCAACTGCGGTTTTCAGGTCGCGTTGTGAATTGAAATACAATGCATCGACTTTTTTCTCATCAAAACTTTTAAGCTCGACTTCCTTTCTATTATACGGAACTGATAAGTTAGAAATGAAGGATTTGTGTTCGATAAAAAAAACCGGATTGTTGGAAAAGATTAATTCAACCGTACCTAGCTCATTTGATGTGCCAATAAATTTTAAAGTATTCCTGCCCCTGACATCCTGCCATTCACCAGTAAGGATAAATACTTTCGCAGTTGTTTTATTTGAATCGGGCATTAATAATCTTCCGTTATCTTCTTAAAGACCGACTGCAAAGACCTGGTTATCTTACCGGGCTCACCCTCGTTAACAGTCCAGTAATCAATAGTTGTAACTGGTGTAATTTCTTTTGTTGTGCTCGTAATGAAGAACTCAGTGAAGTTTTTAAGATCGTCTTTATTTATAAATTCTTCACGACAATCGATTTTAAATTTCTTACAGAACTCAAGAACAATTCCTCGTGTAATGCCGCTAAGAATTAATCTTGATCCTGGAGCGGTAAACACAGTTTCATCTTTAACAGCAAAAAAATTTGTATGCGTGCCTTCAGTAATCAATCCATCCCTTACAAGAATTGCTTCCGCGGCACCTTCTTCCATCGCTTTTTGA
>JBATIA010000186.1:0-8679 GCA_049667415.1 Ignavibacteriaceae bacterium | reverse complement strand
GATGACCGGTATCTTCCAATATGACTGGTTGTAGAACTGTCCTAATCCTGGCAGAACAGCACTGCGCAAAACAGCTCCCCAGGGAGAATTTTCCATTGTAAATGCAGTATCAGAAGGAGAGGTTTCTTCGGTGAGATCCTGTCCGTTTAAGAATGTGCTGAAAAAAATAAGCACTAATACGATTTTAACTATAATTCTTGCTGATGATTTCAAATAGCTCAATTAATCGCTCTAATTCATCTCTTGAATAAAACTCTAATGTTATTTCTCCGCTGCCATCTTTTCTCTGAATACAGGTTACTTTAGTTCCAAATGTAGTCCTGAGTTTATCTTCAATATCACGCAGATTAGGAGTATAAAATATTGCTTTAGCCTCTTCAGTCGACTGAGTTTTTTTTGTTTTTCTGGTTCCACCTTCACTCAATTCCCTTACCAGCCTCTCAACTTTTCTGACCGATAGATTTTTGCTTATTATATTATCAAGTAGCTGCAATTGAAGTCCTGTATTTTCAAGGTTGATAATTGCTCTCGCATGACCCATTGAAATTTTATCTTGTATGAGGGCATCCTGAATTTTTTGAGGTAGTTTTAAGAGGCGTATCGAGTTCGCAACTGTAGTCCTGTCCTTACCTACTCTATCCGCAATCTGTTCCTGAGTAAGATGACATTCATCCATTAGTCTCTTATATGCTGTTCCGATCTCAATTGCATTTAATTTTTCTCTCTGGATGTTCTCTATCAAAGCAAGAGCCAGCATCAGCTCTTCCGAATCAACGTCAATTATATAGGCAGGAATTTCTTTAAAGCCAATGTCTTTGCAAGCGTTTAATCTTCTCTCACCAGATATCAGTTGATATTTATGATCGGGTGTCCTCCTGACAGTTATTGGCTGAATCAATCCGTTAGTAAGAATAGATTTCTTCAAATCTTCAAGTGCAACCGGGTCAATGTTAAACCTAGGTTGGTAAGGATTTCTGGAAATAAACTCAACAGATATTTTAGCTAATACATCAACCTGTTTTCCATCATCATCCTTGACTTTCTCAAGGTCTGTACTTGACTCGTTATTTTTTATATAGTCCTGGGGTTTAATAAGAGCGTCTAATCCCCTACCTAATCCTGTTTTAATTTTACTCATCTTTTTATGTATTTACGGGTTTTGAATTTCTTTCGAGCACTTCAGCTGCAAATGCCATATAGTTTTGGGCTCCTGTTGAAACCGCATCATACAAAATTATAGGCTTGCCAAAACTTGGCGCTTCTGAAATTCTTACATTACGATTAATTACAGTTTTAAACACTTTCTCACCAAAATATTTTCTCACCTCTTCGGCAACCTGATGAGAAAGCCGTAGCCGGGTATCAAACATAGTTAGAAGAACGCCCTCAATAGTCAGTTCCGGATTGTAATATTGCTTGACTATGTTGATAGTATTTAAAAGTTGTCCCAATCCTTCAAGAGCAAAATATTCGCACTGAACAGGAATAAGAACCGAATTCGATGCAGTAAGTGCGTTTAGAGTTAAAAGACCAAGTGATGGCGGACAGTCAACTAAAATATAATCATATCTTTCGTAAACTTCACTCAAAGCTACTTTTAAAATTGTTTCTCTTTTATCTAATCCAACCATTTCAATTTCTGCACCTACAAGGTTTATATTTGACGGGAGCAAATCAAGAAATGGCATATAAGACTCTATAATTACATTCTTTATATTCTCGTTTCCAACCATAACTTCATAGACAGAGGGATTATGCTTGTAAATACTTAACCCTGAAGAAGAATTTGATTGTGGATCAATATCAATAAGTAGTGTCTTCTTCTCAGCAGCAGCAAGTAAAGAAGATAAATTTATTGCCGTTGTGGTTTTTCCAACACCACCTTTCTGATTTGCTATAGCAATAATTTTAGTCATAATTCCATTTCAATAATAAACCGTTACCGAAAGCATTTTTAATTTCTAAAGGTAACATCAAAGCTCAATCTCTTCACCATAATTCATTACTCTTGTTTTAAATCCTTTTACTTCTGCCAACTTTTTAAATTCATTAGGATCAGCAGCAATAACAGGAAAAGTATTATAGTGCATTGGTATTGCAGTTTTTGGTGAAACCAGCTCAACGGCTTTGAGAGCATCTGTAATTCCCATTGTAAAATTGTCGCCAATCGGAAGCAACATATAATCTATTGAGTTCATTTCTCCAATTAATTTCATATCATAAAACAAACCGGTATCACCGGTATGGTATACATTTTTTCCATCTGCAGATATAATAACACCTGCCGGTTCTCCTCCATAATAATTATCCGGTGTCAGAGAACCATGATGAGCAATGGTAAATTTGACTCTACCGAATTCAAAATTATGGCCTCCACCAATATGCATATTGTGAGCGTTAAATCCTTTTGATTTGCAATATTCAGCCAGCTCATTAACGCAAATAAAAGTAGAGTTGCATCGTTTAGCAATATCAAAGCTATCTCCGATATGATCGCCATGAGCGTGAGTTAATATTATATAATCAGCGTTCACATCAGACGCTTTTACAGGTGCTGTCGGATTTCCAGTTAGAAAAGGATCGATTAATATCTTTTTGCCGTTTGGTATTGTTAACTGAAAAGCTGAATGTGAAAAATATCTTAATTTCATTTTTCCCTCCCAGTTTTTAGAACTTTATCTTTGTTTCTCAAATTACAAAAATAGTAGTTAATAATTTTTATATCGATTAAAAAAATTAACCCTCAAATCTTTTTAATATCACTTTCAGAAAACCAAAAATAGCACGCACCGGACGCATCTTACTATTTTCATTGCCGTAAATAGTAGGGATCTCAACAAAACCAATTTTGAATTCTTTTTTAGCTGCCTTAACAAGAATTTCACTCTCTGCTTCAAAACCCGGATAATTCGTATTTACCACACTTAAAACCTTGGCCGAATATGCCCTAAAACCACATTGGCTATCAAGAATCTCCTGTCCTGTCTTTAACGTAAGAAAAAAGGAAGTTAGCTTATTACTAATTTTCCTTTGTAATGGCATACACTTAAGATTTTTTAATCGGTTGCCTATCACAATATCAAAAAGTTTCAATCCTTCAACAAGAGCAGGAATATATTTTGCATCGTGCTGAAGATCTGCGTCAAGTGTTACTACAGAATCGTATCCCGATGATACTGCAGCTTTAAAGCCAACATCTAATGCTCTTCCTTTACCAAAATTATTTTCGAGATCTATGAATTTTACCTTTGTATTTTTTCTTTCATAATCATAAGTATCGTCATTTGATCCATCATTTACAGCAAAAATATAGTGTACATACTTAGTTGTTTCGAGCAGGACTTTATTTAAAGTCGCTTTTTCATTATAAAAAGGAATTACTGCACAGATAGAACCGGGGATATTATTTTTGTCCTTTGAATTGCTCAAACAATGTCTTCCAGGTTTTTGGCGTCGGTGTAATGAAAGCTTCCTTCAACTTTTTCATTAAGGAATCCTTTGAGAGACCCGAAGTTAATATTCCATTTTCTGCCACAGAAATGCTTCCAGTTTCTTCAGAAACAATAACGCTAATAACATCTGCTTGTTCGCTAATTCCTAATCCTGCCCGATGTCTCATTCCCAGATTTTCACTATTAACCTGGGTAGTTGCAGAAAGTGGTAGAGTACATCTTGCAGCCTCGACAATATTTCCCTTTATAATTACTGCACCATCGTGTAAAGAAGACTTTGGAAAAAAGATTGATGTTATTAGAGATTTGCTGAGCTTTGCGTTTAATATCTCGCCAGTCTCAATATAACTTCGAATTCCTGTTTCTCTGATTATAACAATCAGGGCTCCATACTGACGCTGTGAAAGTTCGAACGCAGCATCGACTATTATTTCGGCAGATTCGTGTATATCATGCTTACCAAAAATCTTCATTACAGGATTTCTAGCAAGGATTACCAGCAATCTCCTGATTTCAGGTTGAAACAGAATTACAAATGCTATTACCCAAATATCAGTAACTAATTTTAACAACCAATATAAAGCTTTAAGTTGAATCGCCTCGGCAGAAAATCTAAAAATAAAAATTATTATTAGTCCAATAAAGATCTGTGCGGCAATTGTTCCTCTTAAGGTTGTATATAGTTTATATACGATAAAACCGACAACAAATATGTCAATTAAATCCAGGAATGTTACACTAAGGAATCCTATTTTGAATAGTTCAAACATCAGGAGGTAATTAATTTATTAAATAGTGTACAGGTTTGAACAGCTTGCTTAGCATTATGAGTTCTGATTATTCTTGCTCCTTTAGATAAAGCAAGCATGTTCATCGAGTTTGTTGGCTCATCTCTTTCTTCAACAGGCAAATTTAAAATATTTCCAATAAAAGATTTACGTGATAAACCAATTAGCATTGGAAACCCTAAGGATTTAAGATCTTCAAGCCTGTTAATTATAGCAAGATTGTGCTCGAGTCTCTTTCCAAATCCAATTCCCGGGTCCACAATTATTTTTTGAATACCATGTTCTGAAGCAATTGCAGATTGATTAGCCAAGTAATCATAAATCTCAGCAACCACATCTGAGTATTCAGGTGAAACCTGCATTGTTTTTGGTTTCCCTTTTACGTGCATCAATATTATTGCTGCATAAAATTCACGAACTACTTTAAATATCTCCGGCTCGAATGTACCTCCGCTAATATCATTGACTATCAATGCACCTTGCAGAAGTGCTTGCCTGGCCACATTTGCTTTAGTTGTATCAATTGAAAGAATAGCATCGGGTTTTAATTTGAGTATTCCTTCAATGACAGGAATTACCCGCTTTAGTTCTTCTGTTGCACTTACCGGTTCAGAGCCCGGGCGTGTGGATTCACCTCCAATATCAATAATATCAGCACCTGCTTCAATCATATCCAATGCATAATCAATAGCTTTTTCTTTATCAATGAACAACCCGCCGTCAGAGAATGAATCTGGTGTGATATTGAGAATTCCCATTACATGAGCAAATTTAAAGTCAAAGACTTTATTTCCAATTTTATAATTTAAAGAGTCGATCTTTTTTGAAGAGTTAATTAACCGGGAAATCAATTTATTTATAACCTTGATTAAATACGAGGTTGATATTATTAAAAGTTAAAAAGATTAAATATAGATTAATTTACTTTATAAGATTTTTTAGTTCAGCTGTTGCAGCTGTTATATTTTCTGCATTAAAAATGGAAGATCCCGCAACAAATACATCGACTCCAGCCTTCTTTGCCGCAACAATGTTCTCTTTATTTACACCACCATCTATTTCTATAAGAAAGTTTGAATTATACTTTTTTCTGAGACTAACCGCTTCTTCAATTCTTCTAATTGAATTCGCAATAAATTTTTGTCCACCGAATCCCGGATTCACAGTCATTATTAACAGCAGGTCTATATATTCGGCAATATCCAAAATGCTATTTATAGGAGTGCCAGGATTAACAACTACTCCAGCCTTGCAACCTAGTTCTTTTATGCGATTTACTGTTCTATTTAGATGAACAACTTCCTCAACATGGACAGAAATATAATTTGCACCTGCATCTGAAAATGCTTCAAGATATTTATCAGGATTTTCTATCATAAGGTGAACATCAATTGGGAGCTTTGAACATTTTCTTGCTGCCTTAACTATTACTGGTCCGATTGTAATATTCGGTACAAAATGTCCATCCATAACATCACAGTGAATCCAATCAGCACCTCCAATCTCCGTTAACCTGATTTGTTGCGATAAATTTGAAAAATCTGCCGAAAGTATTGAGGGAGCAATTAAAGCCATTTTTAGTCATTCTCCTCATTTGGAATATATTTATCTGCTGGTTGTGTTGCAAATAGGTCCACTGCATCTCCGGGGTTCAGTGTATTTCCGCTGCTTGGGTATTGATCTAAAATAGTATTTGGTAAAAGAGTCGATGATGGCTGATAATTTATTTTTCCAATTATCAGTGAATTCTCTGCCAGAATTTTCTTTGCTTCGGAAAGTGATTTACCAATAAGATCAGGAACAATAATTTCTCCTCCTCCCCTGCCAGCACTAACAGTTATACCTACAATTTCTCCCTGCTTTAAAAGCGTACCTTCAGCAAATTGCTGATCGAAAATCATATCTTCTGGCTGGCCAGAAGGAATTCTTTCTATTCTTCCAAGCTTTAAACCTAACCGTTCTAACGCGAACTTTGCATCCAGAATTGATTTACCTTTTAGAATTGGAACGGGAATTACTTTTTGTCCACCACTTATAAATAGATAAATGGTACGCCCATTCTTTGCAATTTTACCTGCATCCGGTTTTTGAAGAAAAACAGCTCCGGATGGAATCTGAAGACCATAGGAGGTATCACTTATTAGTGGTTTGAAACCTTCCTTTTCTAATAAATCTATAGCATCTTGTGTTTGAAGTCCAATTACCTTTGGAACATTAGTCTCGGGTGAACTTACATACCAGGGCATAATCACAACATTTAGTAATAAAATAAATGCAATGAGCCCTAAAATGACGTATATTATTTTTCTAAGTAAATGATTTCGAAGGATTTTTTTCATTGATCAAATATATCAATTGCCTTATTCTTATACAATTTAGACTGTGCGACTAATTGGATGTTTTACTTATTAAAATCTCAACCAGACACCGTACCCGTATCTGAAAAGTTTTTGTTCTTACTAATGCCAATGTTTAATTTTTATGGTGAAAATTCTCATTAAAAGAATATGATTCAAAATTATTTCTTTCTGAACAGACTTATTTTAGAAGCGAATGAAGTACTAAGTAATGCTGTGATCCTCGAGATATTTTCTCAGGAGAAAGGAACTCTGGTAATAAATTGTGAGAATCTAAATGAGAATATTTTTATTGAAATTTCTGTTATACCCGGCAATTCCCATTTCACAATTAAGAATAAATACACGCGGGCTAAGAAAAACACAATTAACTTTTTTGATGCTGCAACTAATCAAAAGATAATTTCATTTGAAATTGCAAGTGACGACAGAATCATCAAAATAAAGCTGGAGCAGTCAGAAATTTATTTTACCATCAGAGGAAAATTTACGAATGTATTTTTCCTTGATAAAAATCACAGATTGCATCCATTTAAATCGATTGATGATATGACTGTTGAGCTGACAAAAAAAGAGTTCTCTGCTAAATCATTTATATCCGGTTGGAATATTTTAGATCTGGATTGGGAACCACATGAAAATTATTTGGATGAAATCAGAAAGAAATATCCTATAATTGGAACTGATATTATCAGGGAGGTCAAATCCCGTTCAAACATTCTTAGCAACGAGGAAACTATTAATTTACTGAGAGAAGTGTTCGGAGAAATCCATAATTCAAGATCTTGTGTTTTTATTGATAATAATACTTATGAAGTGAGACTTGGCTTTGAGATGTTTAGAAGTTTTTCGTTTACGGCTAAGGAATTATTCGAAGGTGTTATGGAAGCTCAGAATTATTTTCTTTCTAAAGAACACTATCTGAAAGCAAAAATATCCAGATTGAAGCAAATCAGAAATCATTTAGAGAGAGAACTGAATAAAGTATCCTCAAAAATTCAAAACCTTCAGGGAGTAATAGAGAGAGGAAGTAAAGAAAATGAATATAATAAAATAGGCAAATTGTTGCTGGCTAACCATGAAACTTTAAAGGTAGGAATGAATACCATTTCTGTTGATGACATATTTAGTGAGGGACACGAAATTGAAATTAAACTAAACCCTAAATTATCCCCACAGAAAAATATTGATTATTATTTTGATAAGTCAAAATCGGAACGGACTGCTTTTGCTAAAACAAAAGAACTTTTTAAGAAAACCAATCAGGAATTTCAGTACTTACAAAATACAATTGACTCACTTAACGGAATTGAATTAATAAAAGAGTTGGATGAACTTATGAAAAGTTTAAAGATAAAACAGCCACAGGAATCAGAAGCAAAAGAAGATTTGGGTTCAAAGTTCAAGCAATATCTGATCGAGAGCAAATACAAGGTATTTGTTGGGAAAGACAGCAAAAGCAATGATTTACTGACCACCAGGTTTGCAAAGCAAAATGATTACTGGTTTCATGCAAGAGGTTCTTCCGGCTCTCACGTTGTATTAAGAGTTGAGAATACAAAAGAACCTATTCCCAAATACATTCTAAAAAAGGCAGCCGCCATCGCAGCTTATCATAGCAAATCAAAAACAAGCGGTACTGCTGCTGTTGCATATACTTTCAAAAAATATGTTGTTAAGAAAAAAGGTGATCCTGTCGGGACTGTTCACTTGTTGAGAGAAGATGTTTTACTGGTTAAACCTGAAATACCAAATGGATGTGAGTTTATTACTAATGACTAGTTTAAAAAATTAAATTCTTACAGCATTTAAATCTTTTCCCAATGCCGTTTGTCAAATAAGGGAAATGGAATGCAAGTGATCAAACAAGTGGTATTTATTTCTATCAGTTGAAAGCGGGTAATTCTTCGACAAGATCACGACATGGTTTTGTTGAAACTAAGAAGATGATTCTACTAAAATAATTTACGGGGAGAGAAGTCTCCCCTTTTCTCAACAGCACCCCTCAGGTCATTGCTCCTACGCACCAGACCTCAATAAATATTAGTAGATGGTGAAGTTTGTTTGCCACTCGCCAACAGT
>JBATIA010000185.1:0-2376 GCA_049667415.1 Ignavibacteriaceae bacterium | reverse complement strand
ACTGTGAACTGACTGGTCACGGATTTATATTTGCCGAGTCAATATTTTAGAAATTCAAAACGAGGGAAAAACATATTTTTTCTGGATTAAAAAAAGAAACCACCCGCCTGGCCTCCATCATTAGGGAAATGGACCGGAAGGTAATTATCATCTTCATTTCAGTCGCCGTACTACAAACCATATCATGGTACCTCACATCCAGAAATTTTTTCAGAATCAATCTTTTTTCTTACTTACAAAGCGATCCTGATGTTTATATATATGAATATCTGTATTGGTTCATAGGAGATTTCTTTACTTTTTTTCTTTTATCTGTACTGATTATAAAATTTGTTCTTAAGGAAAATCTAAAAAATTATGGCTTGCAGATTGGTGATTTTAAAATTGGTCTTGCACTATCTATAATCTTTTTCATTGTCATGCTTCCGGCCATATGGTTTTTTTCAGCTACTCCGGATTTTTCTGCAAAATATCCTCATCTTTTATCAACGCGAGATAACTGGAATGAATTTTTTATCTATGAAGGAGGAATGCTTTTATATATGATTAGCTGGGAATTCATCTGGCGTGGGTTTATGTTATTTGGACTCAAAGAAAAATTTGGGTACTACTCAGTACTGATTCAAATGATACCTTTTGTAATTTTGCACAACGGAAAACCAGCACCGGAGACTTTTGGCGCTATAGCAGGAGGTATTGCACTGGGAATACTTGCTTTCCGTACCAACTCAATTTATTATTGTGTGATTACACATATGGGAATTATGTTTTCAATAGATTTAATTTCAACTTTAAGATACCGGGCAAATGATTATGGTGTTGGGATTGAATCATTACTTACTATTATTAAAGCAATTTTTTAAGGTGATAAAATGAGATTTACTCTAAATGTTGATCATATTGCGACTCTTAGAAATGCTCGAGGAGAGACTCAACCTGATCCTGTTACAGCAGCTCTTATTGCTGAGCAAGCCGGAGTTGATGGGATTGTATTTCATTTAAGGGAAGACCGAAGGCATATTAATGAACGCGACGTTCGGCTATTGAGAGAACTCGTAACAACAAAGCTTGATTTTGAAATGGCTGCTGTTCCGGAGATTATTAAGATTGCTTGCGATGTTGGTCCAGAGCTAGCCACTTTGGTTCCTGAGAAAAGGCAGGAGCTTACTACTGAGGGTGGATTAAATGTTATTGACAATATTGCAATAATCAAATCTACAATTGAAGAGCTTCACAATGCTGACATTGATGTTTCAATATTTACCGAGCCTGATATTCCCCAGATTGATGCTTCTGCGGAAACAGGGGCAGATTTTGTTGAAATACATACCGGAGTTTTTGCTAATGCTCTCACCGAAGAAGAACAATTTGATGAGCTTGAACGGATAAGAGGTGCAGCAAAGCATGCAAAAAAAATTGGTTTGGGTGTAAATGCCGGGCATGGTTTGAATTATCAGAACATTAAAATATTCAGAGAACTTGGGGATATTGATGAGGTTAGCATAGGGCATGCTGTTATTGCCCGTGCTGTAATAGTTGGAATTGAAGAAGCTGTAAAAGAAATGATAAGGCTCATTAAAGGCTGAGACTTTAACGAGCCAGAAAATTAGTCTTCTTTAAAGTGAATAAGTGGCGGTTTTCCTATCGGATGAACTTCGTAACCAATCTTAAATAATTTTTCGTGATCAAGAATATTCCTTCCATCAAAAATAAAAGCAGGCTTTTCCATATTATGATAAATCTTTTCGTAGTCCAATGATTTATATAAATCCCATTCCGTCATTACTGCAATTGCATGAGCACCTTTTGCTGCTTTGTAAGGATCTTCCAGGTACTCAATGTCATTTCCATATTCCTTTAAATCAGTTTTAGCATTTTTAATTGCTTTCGGGTCAGATATTACAACGTGTGCTTTCTCGGTCATTAACTTTCTTGTAACATAAAGTGCTGCGGTTTCTCTTGTATCACTTGTGTTTGCTTTAAACGCAAAACCGAAAAGAGCAATTCTTTTATTAGTTATTGTGTTGAACATTGCTTTAGTTATAGTCTGGACGAAACGATTAGTTTGATACTCATTCATCCTGACTATACTTTCCCAGTAAGCAGCTACTTCGTACAATCCGAAAGTTTCACATAAATAAGCTAGATTGAGAATATCCTTTTTAAAACATGAACCTCCGAAACCAACACTTGCTTTAAGAAACTTATCGCCGATTCTGGTATCTTTTCCAATTGCGTGAGCAACTTCATTAACATCAGCATCAACTTTCTCACAAAGTGCCGAAAGAGAATTTATTGAAGATATTCTTTGTGCCAGAAATGAATTTGCAGCAAGCTTCGACAACTCTGAGCTCATTTGATTACTTGTTATGAGGC
>JBATIA010000184.1:0-3542 GCA_049667415.1 Ignavibacteriaceae bacterium | reverse complement strand
CTTTCTCCGTAAGGTCCTCCATAAAGTCCGATGTCACTTCTTGAACTGTCCTTGTCAAGTATAGTTGGGTCGCCTGCATCTATCAGAGGTGAAAACATCTGCAGATGAAAATCTAAGTCTCCCTGTGTGCTGTCATCGTTCACTATCATTGGATCAACTGAAAGGTTCGTGCTGTTTGGCGTGAATCCCCCGTAATTTATTCCGTTGTTCCAGGAATTGTTAAACTGTATGCCAGTACCCGAACTTCCATTTGCATCAATTCCGATTGCTGCACCGGTTACGACATTATTTTTTACAGTATTAGAAGAAACAAAGATTCCATGACCTATGAATGGTCCTGAAATATAGTTGTTATAAACGTATAATATTGAACCGTTCTTATTAATACCGTCGTACCCCGATTTCGCAATAATTTTGTTGTTGTAAATTTTTACATTCCCGTCAATGCCGGATTTTATGCCATCAGGAGCATTATCTACTAAAAAAATATAATTATTTGTTATCGTTGGGCTCGCACCCAAAGATTTTACTATACCATCGCCTATTGTCATTATATTATTTGAGTCAATTAAAGGTGTATAATTACTTGTAAATGCAATGATAAAAATGCCACTTCCAGACTGGTCAGTTAAAATATAAATCTCATTTTTTCTTATAATTGAATTTGAATTTGCTATAGTTATCCCTATTCTCACATTAAAAAAGTAGTTCTTGTATGCTTCTGTATTTGTACTGTACAAATATATTCCATTGTTAGCATTTGAAAATTTATTTTCTGTTATCAAACCTGTTTGCCCTTCGGAATAAATACCATAACCATAATCAAAATTGTTTGAAGCAAGGATGTAGAATCCCTTTACAAGGCAACTATCCATCATCTCTATAGTTCTGGAGTTTAGGGCTGCAAAATTTCTACCGTCGACAATACAAGAATCTGTGCCGCTCCCTATAAGCGATAACCCCTGTATCATAATAACCTCCTCTTGGTAAACTCCGTTGGCTACGTAAATTGTGTCGCCAGAAAAACTCACGTCAATACAGTCCTGAATTTTCCAGGCTCCATCCTCCCAACTCAGGTATGGAGGTATATTATTTCCATTTGGATTAACGTAACGGATTGTAGCGTTAAGCGTTAAGCTGTAAGCAGTAAGGAGAACAATTAATAATAGGAAGAGAAGAGGAAAGTTAAATTTGTAGGAAAATTTGAGATGCATTTTGCTACCCTATTTTTATTTCAAAAAAATAGTAAGAAATTTTCAGGTAAGAAGCAAGCGGGAAATTCTGAAAAAATAAAAAAGGCGAGAGGGAAATGTTTAAGAATACGAAAAAGTTCTTTTTTACCCCCTCGGATGAAAATCCCTGTGCACCTGCTTGATGTAGTCTCTGTCGATGTGGGTGTAAATCTGGGTTGTTGAAATATCCACGTGTCCAAGCATCTCTTGCACAGCACGGAGGTCTGCGCCTCCTTCCAGAAGATGTGTTGCAAAGGAATGCCGGAATGTATGCGGATGAACCTCTTTTTTAATTCCGGCAAGAGCCGCAAACTTATTTACAATTTTACATACACCCATTCGAGATAATTTTGTTCCCCTGTTATTTAAAAATAAAATGTGCTGGCTTTTAGATTTCTTTTCTAATAATGGTCTGCCAGCCTTTAGATATTCTTCAATCCAATTAATAGCTGAAGAACCGATGGGAACAAATCGTTCCTTTGATCCTTTACCAAAAACCCTGATCATTTCTTCACTTAAAAATAAATCTGATACTTTAAGATTAATCAATTCGGAAACCCTTAGCCCGCAAGCATAAAAAGTTTCGAGAAGTGCCTTATCTCTTAATCCAAGCTTTTTGCTCACATCGGGTCCTGAAAGAATACCCTCAATTTCATTAATGTTAAGTACGTTTGGCAGACTCTTACTTATTTTCGGCGCTGATATTTTTTCCATCGGGTTAATTTTGATGTAACCACTGGAAAATAAATAACCGAAGAACCCCTTTATGGATGAATAATACCTTGCCGAAGACCTGCTGCTTAATCCAAGTTTTGCCAGCAATACAAAAAAGCCAGATAAATTTTTTGAGGTGATCTCCGCTGGGTCTTTAAGTCCGGAATCAGTTAAATAATTAAGCAGGGAGGAGAGATCATTTTTATACGAAGCAATTGTATTTTCAGAGAGGTTTCTTTCCAGCTTTAGCGTGGCTAAATATTCCCTAATGAAGATATTCATCAGTTCTTATCTTCCGAAACTCCCTTTTCGGCTTCTTCCTGTTTGGGATATTTTATTCTTTTATGGTGCTGTCCAAGAAGAATTTTCAAAAACTCTTCTTTCATTACTGCAATATCACTAAAAGTGATCGGTGCGTCATTTAGCTGCTTATCCTCTATTCTGCTTTTGAAAATGTTTTCAATCAAGTTTTCAACTTTTTCCGGATCCGGGTTATCAATTGATCTGACTGCTGATTCACATCCGTCGGCAAGCATTACTATTGCTGTTTCTTTGTTGTTGGGTTTGGGTCCGGGGTACCTGTAATCATCTTTAATAACTTTTTCTTCCCCGTAGATCTTTTTTGCTCTGTCAAAAAAGTAACTCATCACCATTGTGCCATGATGCATTGGAATAAAGTCTATTATTTCCTGTGGCAGCTTATTTTCCTTAGCTAATTCTATTCCTTCCTTAACATGTTGTGAAATTAAACTAGCACTTTCTTCCGGGGTAAGATTTTCATGTATATTTTGATTATTGAGTTGGTTTTCAACAAAATTCTGTGGCGAAATTGTTTTTCCAATATCATGATAATATGCACCTATCCTGGCTAGCAGAGGGTTAGCTCCTATCTTTTCAGCTGCGGCTTCAGCTATCGTACCCATAGTCATTGAATGATTAAACGTACCGGGGGCTTTTCTTGCAAGATCTTTCAAAACTGGTCTGTCAAAATTAGAAAGTTCAAGTAGAGTTAAATCAGTTGTTATCTTAAAAAGTCGTTCAAAGAATATTAAAAGACCGTAAGTGAGTACAGGACTTATAAGAGCATTGGTGGTAGCAAATGCACCTTCAACCACCAGACTATTCCAGGAAGCAAACCGTTCCATACCGAAAGCAAAAATTGATAGAATATAACCAAGTAAAATGAAGAGAAAAGATCTGAATATTTGTGAGCGGTTTTTAATATCCCGGACTGAATAGACCGCAATTCCACCCGCTATAAGATTCATCGCCATAAAAGTATAATCATTACCTCTTAACGCTCCTGTTACAAGCGTGATAATTACGGTAGAGTAGAAGCCAATACGAGAGTCGAACATTATCGTCATAATCATCGAGGCGGCAGGAACGAAAATTAGAAACTGTAGTGGAGCCTGTACTCTAAGCTGATTGATAAGAAAAGTAACAAATGAAATAAACAAAATAGTAATTACAAAAATCAGCAGCTTTTGATTATTATAAAATATTTTTTTCCTGAAAAGAAACAGATAGGTAACTAACAATGACATTATGAGACCAATATGAAAAAACTTTCCAATTGCCTGGAGTATCATATCC
>JBATIA010000183.1:0-2125 GCA_049667415.1 Ignavibacteriaceae bacterium | reverse complement strand
AAATGGTGCTGCCGCAAGTTTAGCAAGTCTGCGAGATATTTCTGTTTTACCAACTCCTGTAGGCCCGATTAAAATAATATTATTCGGAAGTATTTCTTCGCGTAGGACATCTTCAATTTGCTGTCTTCGCCATCTATTGCGCAATGCAATTGCCACAGCACGTTTTGCATCTGTCTGCCCGATGATATACTTATCAAGCTCTATTACAATTTTACTCGGTGTTAAATCTTTCATTGAATTTTCATTCATAACAATTTTTTCCTTTCAAGAGGTATTCGTTTTTAACTTCGCCCCTCTCGAGCGGGCGTAGTTCCGATTGGTTGGAACGAAGCCCCTTACTCAATTACTTCAACATTAATTTTATCGTTAGTATAAATGCAGATTTCCGACGCGGTTTTAAGTGCTTCTTCGGCAATCTCCTTGGCAGAAAATTTACTGTACTTCTTAAGCATTCTTGCTGCTGATAAAGCGTACATTCCACCTGAACCTATTGCCACAATTTTATCGTCAGGTTCAATTACATCACCGTTACCGGATACTATTAGTGCAGTATCTTTTGAAACAACAGCCAGCATTGCTTCGAGGCGGCGGAGTATTTTGTCGGTTCGCCAATCTTTTGCAAGTTCAACTGCTGCCCGATTCACATTGCCGCGATACTGCTGCAGCTTATCTTCAAATCTCTCCATCAAAGCAAATGCATCTGCAGCACCGCCTGCAAATCCGCAAATAACTTTTCCATCAGCAAGTTTTCTAATCTTTAAAGCATTATGCTTCATTATTGTATTGCCGATTGACACCTGTCCATCTCCACCCAGAGCTGCAGTACCGTTGTGAACAATTCCAAGTATTGTTGTTGATCTTATTTTTTTACTCATTATTTCTCCTTATTCAAACTTCGGTTATGACTTTTTGATTGTAAGGTTTAAAAAGCTTAACCGGAAATATCCTTGGGACTTCTTTCTTGTAAGTTTCATAAATCTCACCAAATTGCCTTACTAATTTCTTCTCTTCATAATAAGAACCAATGTAAAAATAAGCCACTATACAGACGAGGAATGTGAGATAAAACAAGTCCATTACAGGTCTGAAGAGTAAAAAAGTGATTGAAAAGAAGTAAACGGGATGCCTTGAATATCTGTAAGGACCTTCAATACGAAGAGTAAATTCTTCATCAAGCTCTGTGGTATAACTTTTCTCAAAAAATCTTTTTATCTGATCAATACCTAGAAATTCCTTAAAACAAATATACTTAAACGCCCAGAATACACCTGCCAAAGAAAGAAATTGTGGAATAAGCATAATTAAATCGTAAGGATTTGGCAGATCGTAAATAATGATATGAGGTTTTGGTGAAAACTCATAAATCAAATAGAGTGATAAAAGACCAAAGAGGTTATATAGCAAACGGTAAAACGCAATCAGATCACCAAATCTTTTCCTGAACCAGACTTTTATCTTTATTGAGGCAAGTAGTGAATGAACATAACCATAAATTGCAAAAAGGAAGACAATGACTGTTACATCAAGAACCAAACTCATCAAAGTTCTTTTCTTAACCTCGCAACAGGTAGTCTTAACTGCTCTCTGTATTTTGCTACAGTTCTTCTGGCTATATGAATTCCCTCGTCATTTAGAAGTTCTGCAAGCTTATCATCGCTGTACGGTTTTACTTTGTCTTCCTTATCAATAATTTCTTTTAGTCTTTCTTTGATATGCTTATTTGACACTTCTTCACCTGTATCTGTTGAAAGACCCTCGCTGAAGAAATATTTTAGTTCGTGAATTCCCTGTGGACTCTGAACATACTTACCGTTAACAACTCTGCTAATAGTGGAGATGTCCATATTTATTTCCTGGGCGATATCCTTATAGATCATTGGTCTGAGAGATTTTGGACCCTTCTCAAAAAATTCATATTGCCTGTGGAAAATTGCCTGCATAATTTTCATTAGCGTATCTCTCCTCTGTTGAATGCAGGCTATAAACCATTTTGCAGATTCAAATTTCTCACGCAGGAATTTATATGTTTCCTTTTCACGAGAAGATTTTTTACCACGTCTCCTGTTACTTTCGAACATCTCGAGATACTGCCTGCTGATAGTTACCGAAGGCATGCTTCTGTCGT
>JBATIA010000182.1:0-3527 GCA_049667415.1 Ignavibacteriaceae bacterium | reverse complement strand
ACCTCTCCCTATGTCCTTCTCCTTGGTAAGGAGAGGGATTTAAGGGTGAGGTTGGAATTGTAAATTTTATTTTGGTTGATGGATTAAACGGATTAGGATAATTTTGATACAAAACAAATTCTTCAGGATTAGGCATATTATCATCAGCATTAGTCAAAGAGAGAATTCTGACTGGAAACTTCGGTCCAAAATTCCATCGGTCAAATGGATACGGAATTGAATCCCAAACAAGACTTAATCCACAAGAATAAATAGTATCCCAAGCTGGTGATGTTTCCAGAGCTTTGTAGCCAAATGCCCAATAAATTGTATCTTCTGCTGTTGGGAATGGAAGTGAGAATGCCTGAGTGAGTTCATTCATTGACAATGGATGTTGAAAAGAAAATGTATCTACCAAAACCATCTCACCAAACCTTCCGGCAACATTGTACCCCCCGGCTTCTGCCGGACCGCCAGACATGAACATTTTATAGTAGCCGGTTTGACCAACATAAAGTGATTCCGGACCTTCTACCCACACTTTTACAAGAGTGTCTTGCTCAGTTGTATGGCATACACACCCGTACCCGTTAAGTTCTGTGCAGCCGATAAGGTTGGTTTCGTCCACGTTTGCAATAATTACTATTGTAATAAACGTTAGGAATAAAAATGCTAAAAGGTAATTTACTTTCATCCTGAATAATTTTTAATTGGTAGCAAAGATATAAAAAATACTAGATAAAATGTGACTCAGTTTTTACTGAGCCGCTAAATAATTATTTAAGCAGAACCAGTCCGCCGTCCCGACTTTGTCGGGATCAGCGTAGTAGGATCATCTTTTTAGTTTGAATAAATCTTCCAGCTTTTAGTTGATAAAAGTATACTCCACTCACAAGATTCTGACCTTCGTTAGAATAAATATTGAAATCAATCTCATAACTACCCGCTGGTTTTTCTTCATTAACCAGAGTTACAATTTCGTTGCCGAGAATATCGTAAACTTTTAATGTTACAAAACCTCTCTCCTGAATTTCATATCTGATAGTTGTTGATGGGTTGAAGGGATTCGGATAATTCTGGGATACATTAAACAACCAAGGCAATTTACCGATTTCATTAACTCCGGATGTTGAATCATAAACAGCAATAAAGTATCCGCTATCAGGAGCAAAACTTCTGTGCGGAACTAATCCTTTATCTATCGCTTCAAATCTGTAATTGAAAACAAAATCATCTGAAAGCAAATTAAAATTTAAAGTAGTGTTTATAATCCACTCTTCAGAATTTTGAATATTGATACAAATTATCGGGTCATTATTGACTATTGAATCACCTCTTGAGTAAAAGCTATGCATATGGACTGAATCAATGAAATTCAGACCAATATAGGGATAAGAAGAATTTTGGACTAGCAGGTTGTAAATGTGCTTAATGGTGACACTTAAACTAAAAGTTGAATCCCAGAGAATTGTCAGAGGAGTCAGGAATATTTCCGGATCGACATCGGCTGAATAATTAACAAGATTAATGTTTGCCTGGACGAGGTTCCGGTACTTCCGATAGTTCAGCATCAAACCGTTATCGACCCAATTAAAATAATAGTTGGCAAGTCCGTAGTTTTCTACGAATTTATTTCTTTCATAAAAATCAGCTAATAAAAACCATTCATATCCTTTATATGGATAAGTTGAGTCGAACAGGACACAACTGCCTTCAATTACTTGCGCTAAAATCTCCCCATAGTCCGGTAAATATGAAATGAAGAAAGAATCTGCAGGCAATGTGAAATCCATTATCAACCTGTCATCGATATTATTCCAAATAAAAATCTTTTGTTCGGTAATGCTGTATCGGTACCACAGATCAGGCTCTAAAGACCGCTGGTAATAGGTAATATTTAATATGATCGTATCTTTTAAAATTTTATTGGTAATTAATTCCACATAAAAAGCGGTCGTATCATTAGTGGCTAAATTTTGGTAATGTTCAATCTGAATATATTGCCACTCATTACCCAACTCTAAAGGAAACCAGTTTTGCCCTGTTAAATTAACCGGGAACAAGCAAAACAAAACATTTACATAGACAAGTTTTATTAGCTTTTTCATTCTTAATTTTACAAAAAATTATTTCATTAAAACCATTTTTTTAGTCTGCACAAAATTACCTGCTTGTAATCTGTAAAAATATATTCCAGACGTCAGATTCCGGACGTTGCCGGAATGACTGTTAAATTCAACCTCGTAACTTCCTGTGGATTTTTCTTCATTAACCAGAGTTACAATTTCGTTGCCGAGAATGTCGTAAACTTTCAACGTCACGAGTTGAGATTGCTTCGTTTCACTCGCAATGACAGAGGGCAATGTGTATTTTATTTTGGTTGATGGATTGAATGGGTTTGGGTAATTCTGTTCAAGTGTAAATACATTCGGTGCTGCTATTTCAATTTCAACAATATTTGAGAACGTAAATGAACCATCAAAGTCAATTTGCTTCAATCGATACTGGTAAAATCCGGAAGAAACCTTTATATCAGTAAAAGAATAAAAATGAATTTCAGTAGAAGTACCAAATCCTGAGATAAAAGCAATTGCTTCCCATTGACCAAAAGTCTCCCCCTTTGGGGGAGATTTAGAGGGGGCCCTTCTTTTAATATCAAAACCATTATTGTTCGTCTCCGTCGCTGTTTGCCAGTTTAAAACTACTTCATCGTTATGGACATCAGCTGTGAAAGAAATCAGTTCAACTGGAACAGGATTTGGAATAAGCTCAACATTTAACACCGTTGTTTGAAAATTATTTACCGCAACATTATTTATTGTCTGGGAAAAATATCCTTCTGCACTAAATAAAAATGAATAAATTCCCGGTGTCAGCATCCGATGATAATTTCCATTAATTGAATCAGTCCTGATTGTCGAATTAAGTGTGTCGTGGTTCAGAACTTTTACAATCGCATTAAGCGGATGGCCCAATGTATCAGTTACCATTCCCCTGACACCATAAAAAATACTTTCGATATAATTCAGGAAAGAACGTTTGTTGTATTCCCAGTGTGCAGGAAGCTGTGATGGCGGAAGAAGCTTTGTATCTGATATTTCAATTGTTACTTCCCTGCTCTTCATAAACCAGTTCATATAATCCTGTCTGCCTCCATGAATAACATACCACGCACCGCCATTGGTAATTCCATCATCGTATCCATTCATATAATTGGATGGACTATAAGCCTGGCAGGTATCAGCATATAGATGTGAGATGAACTGATACCAATCTTCGTCAGAATGGGAAACGTAATCAGGATAACCGTTAGTCCACGTATCGAACGGATAATTAACTACTTCTGTCCCACCGTGAAAGTTAGCACTAAGAACAAAATTATTCTGTTCTGCAAGATTCCTGAATACTGCCGTCTCCTGCTGCTGATTTGCATGAACACCATATATCGGATCAGGGAAATTTCGATTAAGATCATAACCGTTTGCATTGTATCTTGTAGCACCATTTACAGTACCATTGCCACCGTGATAAGTTCCGTCAGGGTTAGC
>JBATIA010000181.1:0-13691 GCA_049667415.1 Ignavibacteriaceae bacterium | reverse complement strand
GTGTTGGCTGGTTTAAGAGCTTTAGGTTACGATGATTCCAAGGTTAAAGTTCTCATTCACCAGTTTGTAACTTTCCTGAAAGATGGGGAAGTCGTAAAAATGTCTACACGAAAAGACGAATTTACACCATTGGATGAGCTTGTTGATGAAGTTGGTAGCGATGTTGTAAGATATTTTTTCAATATGAGAACAATTTCATCGCATTTGAATTTTGATATTGACCTTGCTAAAAAACAGAGTGATGAAAACCCGGTATTTTATCTGCAATATGCTCATGCAAGAATTTGTTCGATTATCAGAACCGTTGAATCAGAAAACTTGAAACCTGAATCAGATAATTTAAATTTGCTAGTTGCCGAAGAAGAACAAACATTACTTAAAAAACTCCACAAGTTTGAAGAAGAAGTTTTATACAGCGTGGAGAATTATGAACCACAGAGAATTTGTGCATACCTTGAAGACCTTGCTGCTGCATTTCATAAATTTTATACATTCAGAAGAATACTTGGAAGCGAAAAAAATATTGCAGAGGCAAGATTAGCTTTAGCTGTTGCGACTAAGATAGTAATTAAAAACGGACTGACTATCCTTGGAGTAAGTGCACCTGAAAAAATGTAATTATTTTTCATTCAGCAATTCCAACCGAACAAGCGTAAACTGAACTTGCTCTACCATTAACAAGCGCTTTTCCACATTCCTGTGTTGTGGCCCCGGTTGTGATAATATCATCCACAAGTAAAATATTTTTATTTTTTATTTTTTTCGAATTTCTAACTTTAAATGCATTGGCAACATTTTCTGCTCTTTCATTAATGTGCAACCCTGTTTGAGATTCCGTATACCTGTTTCGTTTAAGCATTTTTGTTGAATACGCAATATGCAGTGACTTGCTTAATCCCTTTGCAATAAAATCAGATTGGTTATACCCTCTTTCTGCTTTTTTAAGATGGTGAATTGGAACCGGAACTATCAAATCAATCTGCCAGTTGCAGGTTTTTATTCCTTCAGCAAGAGTTTCGCCTAAAAAAATACCTAGCTTAAATTGTCTCCCATACTTCAATGCGTGGATGATATGCTGTAAAGTTTTATCGGTTTCAAAAACATATTTCGAATAAAAATCTTTAATAATTTTTGTGGAGGCGAAATCTTTTTTATATTCGTTTTTAAGCCTCTCTTCATCAGCTACTAAAATACTATCAAGGCATTCTTTGCAGACAGGCTTATCTTTTGTGGATAATTTATTATTGCAGCCGGGGCAAAATCTGGGAAGAAAAAAATCAAAAATCCGGGTTAAACCATTGTTCATAATTTAATAACTACTTAATCGCTTATAACATTCCGCTTCTTTTACGGATAAACCATTCCAGTGAAAACAAGAAGATAGCAATCAAAAGCATCCAGGTGTCTGACCAAAGTATAATTTCTGATTTTAATATTTTTTCTTTGGAAGAAAGTTTGTTTAACTGATTAATTCTTGTCATCACTGGTTTGTAATTATCGGGTGAGTAAAATTCACCACCGGAATTATCAGCTAATAAATTAAGAAGAGAATAATTCATTACCGGGTTTATCATTTCAAGATCAATTTCACCGATATTAAAGCTTCCGTTATCCTTCCCTAAAATTGTTCCATCAGAATAAGCTTCACCGGAATAGCGAAAATCACCTGTTTCATTTATCATAATTGAACCTTCGTATAATCCCGGTCCAACATTTTGCATGTCCATTTCGTATTTATCTTTATCGGAGCTTATTTTTATTTTAATTTCAGCTTCCGAAACCGGATTTAAAGATTCATCAAAAACCTGTGCAGAAAATTCAATTCTCTCACCCTGCGAGTAATTTTTCTTGGAGGATTTTATATTAACAAGCTTTTGTTCTTCGCCTGCTCTCAGCCATCTAATAGAATTAACAATGAAGCTATCGAATAAATCAATTCCTTTTGGAGCTACCTGAAGCTTCCACCTCCAGAGATCCTTTGCCAATACCGTGATTGAACGTTTACCGTTAAAATTTTTTGTTAGTATTAATGGTGAGTTAATTATTTTGTTATTTACTTTTATTTGAGCCAGCATTTTGCTTTCAATTCTAGGATTGAAAATAGAGTTTGGCTGTAAAACAGGGGGCAGGTTGTTCCAGAACTCAAATAGGTTTTTATCAGCCTGCTTTAATATTGGATTATTTGATTGCTCTGCTAGAATCTGTGGCTGGACTTCTCTATATCCGTTAAGAACTTGGTTTACGTTGAAAGAGAGTTCATTCCCTAGTTTTAAAAGATTATTTAAACTAATATCGTGGGACAGGGTTAGGAAATAAGGAATTTTTTCATTTTTTATCCTCGCAAAGACCCGGTTTAAAAGATCACCCGTTGTATTATCGGATGGAAAACCGATGAGGAAAAATACATCTGCACTGTCAAGAATATTGTAATCTAATTCATTTAAAAATTTATTTGGCGCAACCTGGACAATAGAATTTATCTCCAGGTTCTCATCTCTTTTAAGTGAATTATTTATAAATGTTAAATCAACAGACGGACTTGAGGCAAGCAGCGTAACTCTGATTTTGTTTGAAAGGACGTTTACATAAAATACTTTTTTATTGTTTGCAGTAGTAAATTCTTCTTTCAATGATGTTATAACCACACTCAGCTTTTTTTCACCGTTGCTTTCAGCCCTGTAATCAAAGGCTACATTCTGAATTCCGGCGTTACTAAGATTAATAGTTTGCTGCGAAATGAATTTGCTATCTTCATATAAAGATGCAGTTACCGGTTGACCCGAAAATCCTTTGTTGTAAATTGTAACAACGATGCTTGTTGGTGTTTCAGCGTACAAAAAATCATTATGCAGGATTTTTCTTATTTCAATATCCTTACGTTGTGTAGTGTCTCCTATACCTATAGCAAAAATAGGAATGCCAAGTTTAAGTGCATCATAGTATGGATTACTCCCGGAAGTGATGACGCCATCCGTAACCAGGGTTACAGATGCAATGTTTTGATCTGAACCTTTCACATAATCGAATACGTCCTGCAGGTTTGTTGAGCCATCCGAAAAGTTCACATGGTCAAGACTATCAGCATTGATCTCTCTTATAAAATTGCCAAATTCATAAAAGGTTAAGTTGCCATCTGAAGAGCGGGCTTCAAAATCATTTAATATTTCTTTTGCTTTGCCAGAACGGTCAGTCCCATCTTCAATTGTCATTGACCTTGAATTATCAATAAATACTAAGTTAGTTGGCTCAATGGTTAATTTGAAGTTGAGATTTAATATTGGTTCAAACAAAATAAAACATAATAATAACAAAGCCAATGCTCTAAGAGATATAAGCAATATTTTTCTTGTTTGATTGACTTGTGGAATTGTATAGCGGTAAACAAAAAACGAATATGCAGCAATAAGCAAGAGTGCTAAAAATAAATAAGCAGCCGGGTAAGTAAGGGATAATCCGATCTCTTCGTATCCGAACATCAGAAAGTCATTTCTCCCCTGAAAACAGTAACAGCTCTGCCCGAAATTATTAGTTCATTCTTTGAGGGTGAATAAGAAACGTTTATTCTTCCTTTTCTTCCCAGTATGTCTCCCTGTTCGAATACAAAAGTTTTACCTTCGGTGTTCTCTTCGATTAGTCCCAAATGTCGAAGCACAAGCAATAAAGGTCCGTTTGCAGATCCTGTTACAGGATCTTCATTAATTCCATAATAAGGTGCAAAAAAACGTAAATGAGCATTGTGTCCCTTTTCTAACGTTTCAGTTGTAAATAAAGTAAAGGCATCGAATCCCTTTCGTGCAGATGATAGATCTAAAAGCATTTTGTAATCGGGTTTCAGGTTCATTAATTCTTTAAGAGTTGAAACGTAGATGTAAAGATAACATCCATCATCAAGAATAAAAGGATATTTTTCAGGATTGATTATTTTTTCACCGACAAGTGCACGAATGATTTCCGTCTTATCCCCTTTAAAAATTGATAATGAGGGAACAGGTAGACTAAGTGAATAAATCCCGTTCACAGCTGAACAATTTAGTATTCCGGAAAGCGTTTTAAAAGTTAAGGCTGAATTATTCTTAATCAATCCTTTTTGAACAAGGTAATGCACTGAAGCTATTGTAGCGTGACCGCATAGCTTTACTTCAACAGTTGGAGTGAACCACTTTAAATTGAAATCTGCCTCTTTTGATTTTGAGATAAAAGCGGTTTCAGAAACATTAATTTCCCGTGCAATCAGTTGCATTTCTTCTTTGTTCAGTTCATCAGAATAAACTACTCCGGCTGAATTTCCTTGGAAGGGTAAATCGGTGAAAGCATCTATCTGGAAAACATCATCGAGTTTTTTCATCGAATTTCTTTTCTATCTCCCAATTTTTCATTTTTTCAAAAGTTTCGTAATCAGTAAGATCAAAGTGGATAGGTGTAACCGAAACAAATTTATTTTTTATTGCAACCTGGTCAGTGTGGAGTTCGTTTTCTATTTCTACCATTTTACCAGTTAACCAATAATAATCTCTTCCATATGGATCAATTCTTTTTTCATAAATATCATCCCATTTTGCTTTGCTTTGTTTTGTTACAAGGATGCCTGCTATTTCATTTTCAGCGAGGTTTGGAACATTTACATTAATAAGTGTTCCCCTCGGAAGTCCATGCTTATCAACTTTTTGTGCAAGCATTTTAGCTACCTTTCCCGCATATTTAAAATTAGTAGCTTCATGGCTGGTTACCGAAATAGCGATTGCAGGAACATCCATTATTGCAGCCTCCCTTGCTGCAGAGACGGTTCCTGAATAAATTATATTAATTGCAGTATTTGACCCGTGGTTAATACCGGAGATAACTAAATCCGGAGATTCACCCATTATGTTTCTTATTCCCATCTTTACACAATCTGCTGGTGTTCCTTCTACAGCGTATCCAAAAAAAGTTCCGTTCTTCCGGTAATTGAAGACTCTAAGAGGATATTTCATCGTAATTCCGTGTCCGACAGCACTTTGCTCTTCGTGAGGTGCGACGACGGTAACTTCAGCGATATCTTTAAGTGACTCAACTAATGCTGCTATGCCTGCTGAGTCGATTCCGTCATCATTAGTTACTAATATTTTCAATATATTTACCTTAATTGAAGTTTGAAATATAACCGTACTAATATACTATTAAAGCTTTATACTCTCAATTATGGTTATCTTTTTCTGAAAAAGTTATATGCTTATCATTAAACCTTTCGTATTTCAGCAATTCCCCGAAATTATTTTTGGTTTTAGTACGAAAATGGGAATAACCAAATCTGCTCCTTATTATTTTAATCTTTCTTACAGTGTCGGTGATAAGAAAGAAATTGTTGATAATAACAGGACAGAGTTCTTTAAAGAGCTTGGCTTAAATGTAAAAATGATCAGCTATCAAAAACAGGTTCATGAAGATTACATTAAGGAAGTTAATTCTTCAGGGAATTGTGGTGAGAGTGATGCTCTGATTACAATAAGAAAAAATCTTGGTCTCGCAATAAGCAGTGCGGATTGTCCGGCAATATTCATTTATGATCCGGTAAAAAAGGTTATTGCAGCAATTCACTCAGGTTGGAAAGGAACGGAAAAGAAAATTCTAAAAAAAACCATTGAGCAGTTGAAAATAAATTTTAAATCAAACACCACCGATTTTATATGCTATATAGGACCTTCAATATCTCAAAAGAATTACGAGGTTGGGGAAGAAGTTGCGTCCAGGTTTGATAAAGAATTTGTAATTAAAGAAAAGAATAAATTTTACATCGATCTGCCCGGAGCAAATTTTCAAATGTTGACAGAAGCTGGAGTAAAACCTAATAATATTCAAATATCGGGATTATGCACTTTTGAATATGAATATCTACTGCATTCATACAGGCGAGCTGGTTCAACATCGGGAAGGGCTCTTGCAGTTATTGCGATGAAGAACATATTATGAACAAGTTTGCTGTAAAAATATTTCTTGCATACGCAATTCTTTGTTTCATCTGGGGTTCAACCTGGATTGCTATTAGAATAGGTCTTGAATCACTAACACCTTTATTTTCAGCGGGGATCAGATTTTCAATTGCTTCGATTTTCATTTATATCTTAATAAGAATAAAAGACATTTCCATTCAAACTGACCGCGTTTCAGTACGTCTCTACCTGCTGATGGGTTTCTTTTCATTTGTAATTCCTTTCGGTTTGGTTTATTGGGCTGAGCAATTTGTACCATCCGGAATGGCAGCTGTTCTGTTTGCAGTTTATCCATTTTGGGTTGTTATCTTTTCCTACATTAGAATGCCGGGCGAATCTATTGGCTTCTACAAGATTTTTGGAACATTGCTTGGCTTTGCAGGAATCGTAATCATTTTTTCTGATTCTTTTTCAGGAGATATAACCAGCTATTTAATCGGGATGTTTGCTGTGGTACTAAGTGGAACTATGCAAGCCTGGATTGCGGTCTCAATAAAGAAATTTGGGCATCACCTTCATCCATTGTCGATGAATTTTATTCCAATGGTAATAGCAGGTTTCTTTATGGTTCTTATTGCATTCTTTACAGAAGATTTAACAACCATAAGGATTGATGAAAATGCTGTTCTTTCAATATTATATCTTGCGTTTTTCGGAAGTGTAGTTACGTTTACATCTTTTTACTGGCTGATTAAACACATTAACCTTGTTATTCTATCTTTGATAGCATTTATCACACCTATTGTCGCTCTGATTCTAGGCTACATCTTTTATGGCGAAGAACTATCTTCAAGACACTTTATTGGAACAGCTTTGGTGCTTACCGGGGTTTTCTGGGCAAATCTTGGTAGTCTTTTAAAACTACGAAAAGGATCGATTTTAAAGACTGTTAATGAAAAACCCGTAGGTGATAAATAAGTTCGGTCAAAAAGTGCTGACATTTATTTAATTTTATAAAGAAAAAAACTTCAGTTATTAAATGATTAATATAATAAGAATTAAAAACGCAACTTTTTACGGCTACCACGGCGTGAGTAACGAAGAGCAAAACGTAGGAGGGAAATTTGAAGCAGACATTGATATCTATACCGATTTTTCTGAAGCAGCAAATGGTGATGATTTAAGTAAAACTGTAGATTATTACCAGGTCTATGCTTTTCTTAATCAATTTACAGTAAAGCAAAAGTATTATTTAATTGAAGCTCTGGCAGTAGAAATTGCTGATGAATTATTGAAAAAATTTGAGAGAATAATAAAAGTGGCTGTAAGAGTTAGAAAAAATAATCCACCACTTGGCGGTGTAGTTGACTGTGTAGAAGCAGAAATAATTAAAGATAGAAACGAATTAAAAGCTTAATCCGGAGGTTTAAATAATTAATATCGTTTACATAGGAATTGGTTCAAACGTAGGAGTTCAAATTAATAATATTGATTTTGCTGTTGAATTAATTAACGAAAACCCTTACTGCGAAGTTGTTTCTGTATCATCCATTTATGAGACTACTCCTTATGGTGAAATCGTGCAAAATGATTTCTTTAATGCGGTGATTAAAATCAGAACATTCTTCGAACCAAAAGATCTTTTTTATTTTTTAAAATCAATTGAAAATCAGGTTGGAAGAAAAGTAGTCACAAAATGGGGGCCGAGAGAAATTGATCTGGACATTTTATTGTATAATAATTTGATTTATTCTGATGAAGAAATTACAATTCCTCATAAGGATATGCTGAACAGGGACTTTGTTATGGTTCCACTGATTGAAATAGCCCCCGAATTAATTCATCCGGAATTGCACAAAAAAATTTCTGAAATTAGTATTTTTCAACCTGAAACTAGTGAGTCTTTGTTTCACGGAAATAAAACTTATATTATCAGGAAAATTCCTCATAAAGTTCTTATACAATGAGCGAAACGGAAAACACAAAAACAGATTTGCACTATATCGCAATTGATGGTGTAATTGGTTCAGGAAAAACCAGTCTTGCTAAGAGAATCAGAGATCGTCTTGATGCAAAACTTATATTGGAACAGTTTGAAGAAAACCCCTTTCTCGAAAAGTTTTATGTTGATAGAAAACGATTTGCATTTCAAACGCAAATGTTTTTTTTGATTAACAGGTTTAAGCAGCACCAGGAACTTAATCAGGAGGATTTATTTCTGGAAAATATTATTTGCGATTACATCTTTGAGAAAGATAGGATATTTGCGTACCTGAATCTCAGCAAGGACGAGTTGAATCTCTATGAAAGTATATATCCGCTGCTTGCGCGCACTTTACGAAAACCTGATCTTGTTATTTTTCTGCAGTCAAGCACAGATAGATTGATGTATAATATTAAGAAAAGAAACAGAAAAATTGAAAGAGCTATTACCAGAAGTTATTTAGATGAATTAAGTGAAGCCTATAATCATTATTTCTTCAGGTACAATTCAACTCCACTTTTAATAGTCAATTCTTCTGAAATTGATTTTGTAAACAGTGAGAAGGATTTTGACGAACTTTTCAAACAGATTTTTAGAGAGGACAGAGGTTTTACTGAATATTTCAACCCCGAAATCAGGAGAATAATTTGATCCGGATAATTTTGATAATAGCGGTTGCAATACTAGTTCTATTTGTATTCAGGCTGGTAAAATTATTAAGTAAATTTGGATCCGGTTCCCGACCTAATGTGGATGATCTTAAAGACAGAGCGAGCCATCTGAGAAATAAGTATAAAGATTTGGAAGAAGCAGATTTTCGTGATGTCACACCGCCGGATGAAGAAAGTGACCCATCTAAAAAAAATAATGTCTAAAAAGAGTTACACATCAAAAATAGTTTATTCTTTTTTTAAGTTATTTTTCTCTGTGGATGAAAATCCAGACAGGCAGATTAGTAATCCTAAAAAAATCCTCATTATCCGCCAGCACAATCAACTGGGTGATCTTCTATCAGGGGTATCTCTATTCAGAGCACTTAAAGAAACTTATCCTCTATCTCAAATATCACTTGTTGTAAGTCCCTTTAATTATCCCGGGATGGTTAAAAATAAATTTCTTGACAGAATTTATGTTTTCGATAAGAAGAAACTCTTTAATCCTGTTTACTTTTACAGAACACTCAAATTTTTTAGGGAGGGCTTTGATCTTGCAATTGTTCCTGTGGTTGTTTCAATTTCATTTACGAGCAATCTTATAGCAGGAATGTCAAAATCTAAAATCCGAATTGGTGCGAAGTCATTGAATGGTGAACCAAACTTTAGTGCCTTTTTTTTCGATAGAAGGATTGAACTCGATTGGCGAAATCATCCTGATTCAAATGTTTCGGAGAGAAGTCTGGATATAGTCAGACCCTTCGGGATCAATACAAATAATTATAAATCCGAAATTTCATTTAATGGAGTTGATACTAGCGCTGCTAAGAAATTTATTGAAGATTTTAGTGATCAATCAAAAAAACAATTGATTGGGTTACATGTAGGCGCTGGTAAAGCAAACAACCGATGGTCGCTGGAAAAATATGCTTTGCTTGTAAAAAAACTTGAGAACAATTTTTCTGCAAATTTTTACCTGACTGGCGGGTGGGCGGAAAGAGAGGAATTGAATTATCTAATTAAAAATGTATTCATTGACTTTGGCAAGTTCATTAATAAACCTATTCCACAGATTGCAGCATTAATTTCTATGTCTGATCTTTTTATTTCAAATGATACCGGAATAATGCACGTAGCGGGAACAACTGATACACCGCAAATTTCTATTTTTGGACCAACAAATCCATTTAACTGGGCTCCAATCGGACCAAATAAATATTTTATTCGTAAGTCTGAACTTATTGATGATGTATCTGTGGATGATGTTTTTCATCTTTGCGAAATAATTTTGAGTAAAAAGGAGATTAATTAATGAACAAGTGCATGGCTGCAATCGACATGGGCACAAACTCATTTCATTTGATCATTGTTCAGGTTAAGGGTGATGGCTCCTTTAAAATCATTGATCGTGAAAGGGAAGTAATCCGCCTGGGATCTCATAAAGGAAAAGAGTTTTCCTTTATATCCGAAGGCGAAATGGAAAAAGCTGTGGATGTACTCAAGGATTTTGGAAAGATAGCACAGTTTTATAAGGCCGATATAAGAGCGATTGCAACCAGTGCAGTTAGGGAAGCAAGGAATAAAGAAGAATTTATTAACCGGGTCTTTGAAGAAACAGGTATAATGGTTGAAGCAATTGGCGGTAGAGTCGAAGCTGAATTGATCTATCTTGGTGTACAGAATGCACTTGATATTCAAAACAAAAAAATATTATGTATTGATATTGGAGGCGGAAGCACAGAATTCCTTCTTGGTGAAAACGGAATATCTGAATTTGCAGAGAGCATAAAAATTGGTGCGGTAAGGTTGAGCAAACTGTTCTTTCCTGATTTTAATCTTTCTGATTCGGGAATTGATATGTGCCGGCAATATATCCGGGAGAAACTAAACACTTGTGCTAATCTTCATCCCGGTTACCGGTTCGATTTAGCAGTTGGAAGCTCTGGAACCATTGTAGCAGCAGCATCAATTTTATCATTCCGCAGAACTGGCAAGTTTAAGAAAACTTTGAATGGCTTCTCCTTTACAGCAAGCGAAATCTATGAATTAACTTCCGATGTGCTTAAATGTAAGTCACCCGTCGACAGACTTTTTATTGAAGGGATGGAAATTAAAAGAGCAGATATTATACCCGCAGGATTACTGATCCTCACAGAGATTTTTCAGGCGTTAAGGACTAAAGAAATGACAGTTTCTGAAAACGCCTTAAGAGAGGGAATTATTATTGATACTATATCTAAATCAGAGGTTATGAATTCCTTGGTTTTGTAGCTATTTATTTGATTTAATTCTAATTTCTTTACCTTTAATTAGAGCACACCCCTCGCTATATTTGCACATTATTTAAACTCATTCTATGGAACAAATAAGAAATTTCTGCATAATTGCGCATATAGACCACGGTAAATCCACGATTGCCGATAGGCTGCTGGAAAAAACCGGTGCAGTAACTGAGCGCGAAGCCAAGGCACAGGTTCTTGATGATATGGACCTTGAAAGGGAAAGAGGAATTACCATTAAGTCGCACGCAATTCAGATGCATTATAAAGCTAATGATGATCAAAAATATATCCTTAATTTAATTGACACTCCCGGTCACGTTGATTTCAGCTATGAAGTTTCTCGTTCGTTAGCTGCCTGCGAAGGTGTATTACTTGTTGTTGATGCTGCTCAGGGAGTAGAAGCACAAACTATCAGCAATCTTTATCTTGCATTAGAAGCAGGACTGGAGATAATTCCGGTTCTGAATAAAATTGATTTGCCAAGTGCTGAAGTTGATAGGATTTCTCACCAGGTAATTGACTTAATAGGATGCAAAGAAGAAGACATTATTAAAGTGAGTGCAAAAGCTAATATCGGTATTGATGAACTGCTGGAAGAAATTGTCAAAAGAATTCCTCCTCCAAAGGGAGATCCAAATGCACCACTACAGGCTTTAATTTTTGATTCTATATTCGATTCTTACCGCGGTGCAGTCGCTTATATCAGGATTTTTAACGGAACTATTCATACAAATGATAAAATTAAATTCTTTGCTGAAGATAAAATTATGGAAGCGGAAGAAATTGGTGTACTTGGGTTCAGAAAAGTAAAAGTAAATGAGCTTTCAGCAGGAAATGTAGGTTATCTCATAGCAGGAATTAAAGATTTAAAATATGCAAAAGTTGGCGATACAGTTACTCACGCAAAGAAAGGATCCGACAAACCGCTTCCTGGCTATAAAGAAGTTAAACCGATGGTCTACAGTGGCTTGTATCCAACTGATTCTGATGATTATGAAGGTTTGCGGGACGCCCTTGAAAAATTCAGACTGAATGATTCAGCTTTAGTTTATCAGCCAGAAACTTCTGCAGCACTTGGTTTTGGATTTAGATGCGGCTTCCTTGGATTATTGCATATGGAGATAGTGCAGGAAAGATTACATAGAGAATATGATCAAACAATTATAACAACTCTTCCAAACGTTGAGTATTTTGTTTTTAATAAGAAAGGTGAGAAAGTAACTGTTGATAATCCGGCAGAAATGCCTCCCATCGGGGAAATTGAAAGAATAGAAGAACCCTATATTAAAGCTCAAATAGTTACCCCTAGCGAATATGTTGGCAACATAATGAAACTCGCAATGGATAAGAGAGGTACATATAAAAACACGACATATATTGATCCGACAAGAGCAGACCTTGAGTGTGAATTTCCACTTTCGGAAATAATTTTCGATTTTTACGATAAGCTAAAATCAACTACCCGTGGTTACGCTTCTTTTGATTATGATTTTATCGGATACAGGGAATCCGATCTTGTGAAGCTTGATATTTTATTAAATAGTGATCCTGTTGATGCTCTTTCAATGATTGTTCACAGGGAAAAAGCTTATGACTGGGGAAGGAAAGTCTGCACTAAATTAAAGGACCTTATCCCAAGGCAAATGTTTGAGGTATCTATACAGGCTGCGATTGGTTCAAAAATAATTTCTAAATCAGTTGTTAAAGCGTTGAGAAAAAATGTACTTGCAAAATGTTACGGTGGAGACATTACAAGAAAAAGAAAATTGCTCGAAAAACAGAAAGAAGGTAAGAAGAGAATGAAACAAGTTGGCAATGTTGAAATCCCTCAGGAAGCCTTTTTAGCAGTGTTGCAAATTGACGAATAGGGGAATTATTCAATGAAAAAATTTTTTGATAAACTCGTCAAATTTTTTAAGATACTGCTTCTTGTTGTTATTATAGCTTTAATAATTAAAGCGTTTGCGTTTGATGCATTTAGAATTCCTAGTGCTTCCATGGAGAATACGCTTCTCCCCGGTGATTTTATAATTGCTAATAAATTTGCTTACGAATTTTCAACACCACATGAAATTCCCATCATAGATATTCCAGTACCGCGAAAAAATCTTTTTGAGGTCAGTAAACCAGAAGTGAAAGATTTAGTTGTCTTTCAATTCCCCCGCGGTTTTGAGAATGATTCGTTGCGCGGTAATTCGAAGTATATTAAAAGGATTATTGCCGGTCCACACGATACCCTGAAAATTGTGAACGGCGAAATTTATGTAAATGGAAATATTCTTGTACTACCATCAACAGTTAAAATATCCAACGAGAAAGAAAGAAAAGGTTGGGTAATTGATGATAAAATTTATCCGCCTGGTGCTAAATGGAACAAGGATAATTACGGACCTATCATTATACCGGGTAAAGGTGATACTATTAAAATTACTCCTGAGAACTTTGAAAAATTCCAGTCTATTATAGTAATGGATTTTGGTGAAAGAGCATTGATACCGGAAGGCACAATTATTACTCTTGCGGGTAAAGCTATTTCGGAATACGTTTTGACCCAGGATCATTACTTTGTTATTGGAGACAATCCTGAAGTTAGTATGGACAGCCGTTATTTCGGTTTTATAACTGATAATATGATTATTGGAAAAGCTATGTTTATCTATTGGTCATATAATTCAGACAAGACTGCCCCGGGACCACTGGGATTTCTCTCAGCTATCAGAAGTGACAGATTATTCAAATTTTTTGAATAATGTTGGATTTCACATCTATGAAAAAAACGATTTTATTTATTACAGTTGTTTTGATTTCGAGCAGCTTTCCCCAGGTTAAATATTTTATTTACTTTAAGAATAAGGGAGTTGAACCT